>NZ_PSYC01000026.1:0-138676 GCF_002931515.1 Pseudoclavibacter sp. RFBG4
AATATGTTTCCAAAAGGAATCCTTACCCCCTCCAAAGGAGGAGGCACGGGATCAAATTGGCATTTGACATAGTGCACGCTGTTGAGTTCTCAAGAATCGAGCGCTTCCCTCTTCAAGCCTCACGGCCATCTCTAAGGAGCAATCGCTTGCACTGCAAACCCCGGACAAGAACCACGGACCGTGAGCATGAAGCTCATCCTCCGCACAACCAACTGGAAGAACCAGAGGCTGACGATCTTGCTACCCGGTGAGGCAGGAGTTCCGAGTGTAGATCATGTTGCTCCAACTTGCAAGAACAAGTGGCAGATGCTGATCTTTCTTTCGGACTGTCCGGCCCGTGCGACCCGCTCTCGCGTTTCGCTCCGTTGGCCTGACGAGTGATTACATTACGCAGGGCGGGGTCGGCGCACAACTCAGGGCGCATCCCGGGCGTGTCGATGCACGCCCGTTCCCCCGTCAGGCCCGGAAAACCAGGCCAGCGAGGGTCTTCTTGCCCCGACGCAGGACTGCGACGCCGCCGGCCAGCGCAGCTGATGCGCTCACGACCGAAGCCTCGTCGGCAACCCGCTCGTTGTTGAGCGAGACGCCGCCCTGCGAGATCCCGCGACGCGCGTCGCCGAGACTCTTCGCGAGCCCGGTGTCGACAAGAGCCTGAGCGACCAGCGTTCCGTCGGCAACCTCCGCGTTCGGGAGCTCGAGAATCGCAGAGCGAAGCGTGTCTCCATCGAGCGCGGTGAGCTCCCCCTGCCCGAAGAGGGCGGCCGAGGCCGCGATGACTGCGTCGGTCGCCTCCTGTCCATGCACCAGCGACGTCACCTTCGAGGCAAGCGTCTTCTGGGCGACGCGCTTGAACGGCTCGTCTGCGACGAGCTTCTCGAGCTCCGCGATCTCGGCCCGCGTCAGGAACGTGAAGATCTTGATCCGCGCGATGACATCGGCGTCGTCCGTGTTGAGCCAGAACTGGTAGAAGGCGTACGGGCTCGTGAGGTCGGCATCGATCCAGATCGCGTTGCCCTCGCTCTTGCCGAACTTCGTCCCATCCGAGTTCGTGATGAGCGGTGTTCCGAGCGCGTGGACGCTCGCACCCTCGGTACGCCGAATGAGATCGACGCCGGAGGTCAGGTTCCCCCACTGATCGCTGCCACCCGTCTGCAGCACGCAGCCGTAGTTCCGGTGCAGCTCCAGGAAGTCGATCGCCTGCAGGATCTGGTAGCTGAACTCCGTGTACGAGATGCCGGCCTCGGAGTTGAGGCGCGCAGAGACAGCATCCTTCTTGAGCATGGAGCCGACGCGGAAGTGCTTGCCGATCTCCCGCAGGAAGTCGATCGCCGAGAGCGGCGACGTCCAGTCGAGGTTGTTCACCATGCGCGCCGCATTGTCACCCTCGAACGACAGGTAGCCGTCGATCTGTCCGCGCAGCCCCTCGACCCATTCCGCGACGGTCTCCCGCGAGTTGAGCGTGCGCTCGGCCGTGGGACGGGGGTCGCCGATGAGCCCCGTCGACCCGCCGACGAGGCCGAGCGGCTTGTGGCCCGCGAGCTGCAGTCGACGGAGGAGGATCAGCTGCACGAGGTGCCCGAGGTGGAGGCTCGGGGCGGTCGGATCGAAACCGCAGTAGTACGTGATCGGCCCCTCGTCCATCCGCGCCTTCAGCTCGGCCAGATCGGTCGAGACGTGGATGAACCCGCGCCACTCGAGTTCGTCGATGACATGCTCGAAGGTGGTGTCGTTCTGCTGGGTCGTCAGATCACGCGTAGTCACCGGGCAACCGTATCAAGCACCTGCCGCCTCAGCGCCGCCCCGCGCGGAGCGACTTGTGCGCGATATAGCGTGAAACGGACGGGTCTCCGTCGATCCAGAAGCGCCAGTCGAACGGCAGAGCGCCACCGGGAGCGCCCACGCCGACGCGGAGCCCGCGCACCACAGCCCCTCTGCTGGAGCGTTCGCCCGAAACCAGCGCGAACGGCGCCTCATCGAGCCGGGCACCGTCATCGCCGAAGGTCGCGCCGAGGGCCCTGACCAGGTTCCCGGGCCCACGAGCCAGCTCGTGGTCGCGCACGGGAATCCCGGAACGGCGCCCCACACCGCGTCGCGCTCTCGCGAGTTCGACGCCATCGACCACTTCGCCTGCCCTCAGGAGCACTGCGGATGAAATGCCGGACTCCCCCGCCACGACATTGATGCACGTGTGGAGCCCGTAGATGCGATACGCGTAGATGTGACCTGCTGGCCCGAACATCGTGGCGTTCCTCGCCGTCCGACCTCCGAAGCCATGCGACCCGGGATCCCCGGAGCCGGCATACGCCTCCACCTCGGTGAGGCGCACCGAGACCGTGCCATCCGGGGCGGAACGCGAAAGGACCGCCCCCAGCAGCGCGTCTGCTGCCGAGAGCGGTCCCTCGAGAAGGGCCGCGCGGAAATCGTCATCCACGCGGACGCCTACGATGTGAGCTCTGCCAGCCGCTCGCGGAGCTCGACGATCTGATCGACGACGCGAACAGGTGCCGTACCGCCCCTGCCATCGCGAGTCGCCACGGACCCGTCGACCGAGAGCACCTCGCGCACCTCCGGCGACAGGTGCTCGGACACGGCCGAGATCTCCTCGTCGGTCAAGCCATCGAGGTCGACGCCCTTGGACTCCGCTGCCTGCACCATGGAGCCGGACACCTCGTGCGCGATGCGGAAGGGGACCTGCCGCTTCACCAGCCACTCGGCGACATCCGTCGCGAGCGAGAAGCCCTGCGGTGCGAGTTCGCGCATCCGCTCACCGTGGAAGGTGAGCGTCGCGACCATGCCGGTGAAGGCTGGGAGCACCAGCTCGAGCGTCTCGACGGAGTCGAAGATCGGCTCCTTGTCCTCCTGCAGGTCCCGGTTGTACGCAAGCGGCAGTGCCTTGAGCGTCGCGAGGAGGCCAGTCAGGTTGCCGATGAGGCGACCCGCCTTGCCGCGCGCGAGCTCCGCGATGTCGGGGTTCTTCTTCTGCGGCATGATGCTGGACCCGGTCGAGTACGCGTCGTGCAGCGTGACGAAGCCGAACTCCTTCGTGTTCCAGAGGATGATCTCCTCCGAGAAGCGCGACAGGTCGATGCCGATCTGCGCCGCGATGAACGCGAACTCCGCGACCAGGTCACGACTCGCCGTGGCGTCGATCGAGTTCGGGGATGAGGATGCGAAGCCCAGCTCGCGGGCGACGCGGACCGCATCGAGACCGAGGGTGGAGCCCGCGAGGGCCCCTCCGCCGTATGGCGACTCGTCCAGCCGGCGGTCGAAGTCGCGCAGGCGGTCCAGGTCTCGCAGGAGCGGCCATGCGTGAGCGAGCAGGTGGTGCGAGAGCAGCACCGGCTGCGCATGCTGCAGGTGCGTGCGCCCCGGCATGACGACCTGGATGTTCTGCTCCGCCTGCTGGGCGAGGACCTCGACGAGCGTCTCGACCTGCTCCGCGATGATCGCGCTGTGATCGCGAAGGTACATGCGCACGAACGTCGCGATCTGGTCGTTGCGACTGCGACCAGCTCGCAGCTTGCCGCCCAGCTCCGGACCCGCGATCTCGATCAGGCCGCGCTCCAGGGCGCCGTGCACGTCCTCGTCGTCGTCGGCCGCCACGAACTCGGCGGACACGACGCGACGTTCGAGCTCGGTCAGCGCGTCCAGCATGCCCGAGAGCTCGGCGTCATCGAGGTACCCCGCCGCCGCGAGCGCACCAGCGTGCGCCCGCGAGCCAGCGATGTCGTACTTCGCGAGCTGCCAGTCGAAGTGCGTCGACTTGGACAACCGCGCGAGCTCCGGGGACGGCCCGTCGCTGAAGCGACCGCCCCAGAGAGCTCCCGGCGTGGTCACTCCCCCGGACTTCGAGGCGCCCTCGGATGCAGCCATGCTCAGAGTTCCGGCTTGTCGCGGCGAGCCGAGATCTTCGACGGAAGGCTCCACAGCTCGATGAATCCCTTGGCGTGCGACTGGTCGAACGTGTCGCCGGTGTCGTAGGTCGCGAGGCTGTAGTCGTAGAGCGACTCATCCGAACGGCGGCCGGTGACGACCGCGCGACCGCCGTGCAGCGTCATGCGCACCTCGCCGGAGACGTGCTCCTGCGTGTGGTTGATGAACGCGTCCAGCGACCGCTTGAGACCGGAGAACCAGAGCCCGTCGTAGACGAGGTTCGACCACTCGGCCTCGATCCCGCGCTTGAAACGGGCGACGTCGCGCTCGATCGTCAGGTCCTCGAGGTGCTCGTGCGCCTCGATGAGGGCCAGACCGGCCGGGGACTCGTAGATCTCACGGCTCTTGATGCCGACGAGGCGGTCCTCGACGACGTCGATGCGGCCGACGCCCTGGTCGCCAGCGAGCTTGTTCATGAGCTCGACGACCTGGATGGGCGTCAGCGATTCCCCGTTGATCTTCACCGGGACGCCCTGCTCGAACGTCACCGTGACCTCGGTGGGCTCACGCGTCAGGTCAGGATCCTGCGTGTACGTGTAGAGGTCCTCGATCGGCGGGTTCCACGGGTCCTCGAGGAACCCGGTCTCGACGGCGCGACCCCAGACGTTCTGGTCGATCGAGTATGGGCTCTTCTTCGACTGCTCGATGGGCAGGTTGTGCTCCTGCGCGTACACGATGGCCTTGTCGCGAGTGAGCGCGAGGTCACGCACGGGTGCGATCGAGGTGAGCTCCGGTGCGACAGCCGCGACCGCCGCTTCGAAGCGGACCTGGTCGTTGCCCTTGCCGGTGCAGCCGTGCGCGATCGAGTCCGCGCCGAGCTCGCGAGCGGTCTTCGCGAGGTGCTTCGCGATGAGCGGGCGGGACAGCGCGGAGACGAGCGGGTAGCGCTTCTGGTAGAGGGCGTTCGCCTTGAGCGCCGGGACGATGTAGTCGCTCGCGAACTCCTCGCGCGCGTCGACGACAACCGATTCGACAGCGCCGCAGTCGAGCGCTCGCTGTCGCACCTGCTCCATGTCCTCACCGGCCTGGCCGACGTCGATCGCGAGAGCGACCACGTCCTTGCCGGTGGCATCCTTCAGCCATCCGATGCCGACGGAGGTATCGAGACCTCCGGAGTATGCGAGAACGACGCGTTCCGTCATCAATGCTCCTAGCGTTTGAGTCGTGTGTTCAGTCTATGTGGGGTGGATGCGCGGGTCAGGCCGCGGCCTTGGCGAGAAGCCAGACGAGCAGCGCCTTCTGGGCGTGGAGGCGGTTCTCCGCCTCATCCCAGATGACCGACTGCGGGCCGTCGATGACGGCTCCGTCGACCTCGTACCCGCGGTCTGCCGGCAGGCAGTGCAGGAAGATCGCGCCAGTGGCGGCGTTCGCCATCGTGGCCTCGGTGACTCGGTAGGCGCTGAGCGCGTCGATGCGGGACTGCTTCTCGTCCTCGCGGCCCATCGAGACCCAGGTGTCGGTCACGACGACGTCTGCCCCCGCGACCAGCGTGTCGATGTCGTCGCCGACCACCACGGAGCCACCCGTCTCGGCGGCGATGCGCTCGGCATCGGCGACGACGTCGGGGCGCGGCTGGAAGCCGACGGGGGCGGCGATGCGAACGTGCATGCCCGCCGTGGCGCAGGCGAGCAGGTAGGAATGCCCCATGTTGCTCTCGCCGTCGCCGAGGAACACCAGCGTGCGGCCGGCTGGGTCGCCGAGGTGCTCGTTGACGGTGAGCAGGTCGGCGAGCAGCTGGCACGGGTGGAAGTCGTCGCTCAGCGCGTTCACGACCGGCACGAGCGCTCCGTTGGCCATCTCCTCCAGGCCGCTCTGCGCATAGGTCCGCCAGACGATGGCTGCGACCTGGCGCTCGAGGACTCTGGCGGTGTCGGACGCCGTCTCCTTGCCGCCGAGCTGGCTGGAGGCGGTCGAGATGATGAGCGGCGAGCCACCGAGCTCGGAGATGCCGACGTGGAACGAGACACGCGTGCGCGTCGAGGTCTTGTCGAAGATCACTGCCACGCTGCGCGGGCCCTCGAGCGGACGTGCTGAGAAGCGGTCGCGCTTGAGCACTGCAGCGAGCTCGAGCACCTCGCGCTGCTCGGCGGGGGTCAGGTCGTCGTCGCGGAGGAAGTGGCGAATCACGGTTTGGCCTTTCGGTGGGTGGAGCGGCGAAGTCGAATCATCGGGCGCTGAGCGGGCAGGTGCACGTGCCTCACGCGGAGACCTTGGTGCCGAAGCCCTCGGTGGTGAAGATCTCCAGCAACATCGAATGCGGGACACGGCCATCGATGATGGCCGCCTGATCGACGCCACCCTCGACCGCCTCGATGCAGGCCTGCACCTTCGGGATCATGCCAGCAGAGAGCGTCGGCAGCAGGGCGCGCAGCTCGTCGAGCTTGATCTCCGAGATGAGCGAGTCGAGGTCGGGCCAGTCGCCGTAGAGTCCCGCGACGTCGGTCAGCATGATGAGCTTCGCCGCGCCGAGCGCCTGCGCGAGGGCGGAAGCGGCGCGGTCCGCGTTGATGTTGAGCGCCTTGCGGGGCGAGTCGATGTCGCTCGCGATCGAGGAGATGACGGGGATGCGACCGGCCGCGATATCCGCCTTCACGACCGTGGGGTCGACCGTCTCGATCTCGCCCACGAAGCCGAGGTCGACGGTCTCGCCGTCGATGAGGAGCTTCTTCCGCCGCGCCTGGAAGAGGCCGGCGTCTTCGCCGCTCGTCGCGACGGCGATCGGGGCCCGCTCGTTGATCGCGGCTACGAGCTCCCTGGCGACCTGCCCGCCGAGCACCATGCGGACGATGTCCATGGCCTCCTCGCTCGTGACGCGGTAGCCGCCCCTGAACTCGCTCTCGATGCGCAGCTTGCCGAGCATCCGCGAGATGTGAGGTCCGCCGCCGTGCACGATGACCGGCTTGATGCCGGCGTAGCGGAGGAAGGCGATATCCGACGCGAACGCCTCGAAGAGCTCGGCGTCGACCATGGCGTTGCCGCCGAACTTGATGACGAGAACCCGCCCGGCGAACTCCTGCATCCAGGGAAGGGCCTCGATGAGGGTCTCGACCTTGGAGGTCGCCTTCTCGTACAGGTCAGAAGTGGTCATGCTGCCCCTTTCGGGCCGGTCAGAAACCGTCGGGCTGGTCGGGCAGACGCTCGGCGGCTGCCCCGCCTCGCGGGAGTCGCTCGCTCGTCAGGACGAGTAGGCGCTGTTCTCATGCACGTAGTCGTGCGTCAGATCGTTGGTCAGGATGGTCGCTTCGCTCACGCCGGCGTGCAGATCGATGAGCACGCTCGTGTCCCGAGGCGTCAGGTCGACCAGGTCCGCGGACTCGTGGGGCGTCCCCGCCCGGCAGACCATGACCCCGTTGATCGTGACATCGAGCGCCTGGGGGTCGAACTCGGCGTCGGTCGTGCCGACGGCGGCCAGGACGCGTCCCCAGTTCGGGTCGTTGCCGAAGATGGCGGCCTTGAAGAGATTCGAGCGGGCGACCGCCCGGGACGCGTCGAGCGCATCCTGCTCCGTCGCGGCCCCGATCGTCGTGATCGTCACGTCGTGGCTGGCGCCTTCCGCGTCCTGCTGCAGCTGACGGGCGAGGTCAGCGCAGACCTCGGTGAGCACTGTCGTGAAGGCCGCCTCGTCCGGGGTGACGCCGCTCGCCCCAGAGGCCATGAGCGTCACCTGGTCGTTGGTGGACATGCAGCCGTCGGAGTCGACGCGGTCGAAGGTGACCCGGGTCGCGGCGCGGAGTGCCCGGTCCAGCGCCCCGGACTCGAGGTCGGCGTCGGTCGTGATGACGACGAGCATCGTCGCGAGTCCCGGAGCGAGCATGCCTGCCCCCTTGGCCATCGCGCCGATGACGTAGCCGTCACCGTCGCGGACCGAGCGCTTCGGCTTCGAGTCGGTCGTCATGATGGCCAGCGAGGCCTCATCCCCCGCCTCGACCGTCGCTGCCAGCGAATCGGCCGTGAGCTCGACCCCGCGCAGCACGCCGTCGCGGAAGCTCTGGTCGCCCACCCCGATGAGGCCGGTCGAGCAGACGAGCACGTCTCCCGCGCCGATGCCGAGCTTCGCGGCGACGGCCTCGGCCGTCTGGTGCGTGGTCTGGAACCCGAAGGACCCCGTGTAGCAGTTCGCGCCGCCCGAGTTCAGGACGATGGCCGAGATCGAGCCGCCCCTGATGGCCTCCTGGGACCAGAGAATCGGGTTCGCCTTGCAGCGGTTGCTCGTGAAGACCGCGGCGCAGGCCGCGCTCGGCCCGTCGTTGACGACAAGCGCGACGTCTCGACGCCCTTCTGACTTGATGCCTGCCGCGGCTCCTGCCGCGCGGAAACCTGCTGCTGCGGTCACACTCACGGTGCCACTCCGTCCAAGGGAAGACCGAGGGCCTCTTCGAGACCCAGGGCGATGTTCGCTGACTGCACCGCGGCGCCCGCGGTGCCCTTGCCGAGGTTGTCGATCGCCGCGACCGCCACGAAGCGGCCCGCGCGCTCGTCGACGCCGATGCCGATCGAGGCCCGGTTGGAGCCGGTCACGTCACCCGTGCGCGGCCATTCGCCGTCGGGCAGGAGCTGCACGAACCGCTCAGCCCCGTAGGACTCCTCGTAGGCGGCGCGGAGCTGCGCCGCATCGACGCCCGCTTCGAGGCGCGCCGTCGTGGTCGCCAGGATGCCGCGTGCCATCGGCACCAGCACGGGTGTGAACGCGAGGCTGACCTCGGCGCCGGCTGCGCGGCGGAGGTTCTGACGTACCTCGGGGTTGTGCCGGTGCTCCCCGGTCACTGCGTAGGGGTTCGCCGAGCCGATGAGCTCGGAGCCGAGCAGCGAGACGGCCGCCTTCTTGCCGGCACCGGACGGGCCGACGGCGAGAACCGCCGTGAGGTCTAGGGGATGCACGAGCCCGCGGTGCATGGCGGGTGCGAGTGCGAGCGTGATCGCCGTGACATTGCAGCCGGGAACGGCGACCCGCGAAGCGCCTCGGAGGTTCGAGCGCTGCTTGTCGGGCGCTCCAGCGAGCTCGAGTTCCGGGAGCCCGTACGCCCATGTGCCGAAGAAGTCGCCACCGTAGTACTCGGCCCAGTCTTCCTCGCGCTCCAGACGGTGGTCGGCTCCGCAGTCGATGACCAGCGTGTCGTCGCCGAGCTCGGCGGAGATCGCACCGGACGCGCCGTGCGGCAGCGCCAGGAACACGACGTCGTGGCCGGACAGCACGTCGGCGGTCGTGGGCTCGAGGACCAGGTCCGCGTAGCTCGCAAGGTGAGGGTGCACGCGCAGCAGCCGCTCACCCGCATTCGC
Source organism: Pseudoclavibacter sp. RFBG4 (assembly GCF_002931515.1). Classification (NCBI taxonomy): domain Bacteria; kingdom Bacillati; phylum Actinomycetota; class Actinomycetes; order Micrococcales; family Microbacteriaceae; genus Pseudoclavibacter; species Pseudoclavibacter sp. RFBG4. The sequence continues at coordinate 9,211 of NZ_PSYC01000026.1, forward strand.
GTGCGCGGTGACGGTGCGGACCTCGAGTTCGGGGTGCGAGGCGAGAATGCGCAGGAGTTCCCCACCCGCGTACCCGCTCGCCCCAGCTACTGCAACGGAGAAAGCCATGCCGTTCATCCTAGGCCGTGCCACCCCCGCGCGAGTCCGGCCGGCGCGGGCAGACCAGCCCTCGAGCGACGCAGACGGGAATGCGGCGGGCGGCGAGCTCGTTGCACTCGTAGGCTTGACAGGCTGAGACCGTCGACACTCGAGCGTCTGCGGTGCGAGGCCAACGAGAGGACGACGTGACACTGAACACCGAAGACGCAGCTTCATCACCCCAGAGCAGCGCAGCGCCCGAGGGCGTCCACGCCCTGAGCGACGCCAGGGTGCTCGAGCTCCGACAGGACTTCCCCATCCTGGATCAAGACGTGAACGGCACCCCCCTCGTCTACCTCGACTCCGGCGCGACCTCGCAGCGGCCGACTCAGGTCCTCGACGCTGAGCGCCGCTTCCTCGAGACCGAGAACGCCGCCGTGCACCGTGGAGCGCACACGCTCGCCGCGCTCTCGACCGTCGCGTTCGAGGACGCCCGTGAGACCGTCGCGGGCTTCGTCGGCGCGGCACCCGAGCAGATCTCCTGGACCCTCAACGCCACCGACGCGATCAACCTCGTGACGGGCGGCATCCGCATCGCCAGCGCGGGCAGAGGCGGCCCCCGAGCAGAGCGGCTCGCGATCGGCGAGGGCGACGAGATCCTCATCACGGAGGCAGAGCACCACGCCAACCTCGTGCCATGGCAGCAGCTCGCCCTGGACACGGGAGCGACGCTCGTCTACGTCCCGGTGAACGACCGGGGCACGTGGAGCGTCGACGATGCCGCAGCTCTCATCTCGAAGCGAACCAAGGTCTTCGCCTTCGCGCACGTCTCCAATGTGACCGGGCTCATCGCCGACGCGAAGCGCCTCACCGAGCTCGCGCACGAGGCCGGCGCCATCGTGGTCCTCGACGCCTGCCAGTCGGTGCCGCACCTGCCGGTCAGCTTCCCGGCGCTCGGCGTCGACTTCGCGGCGTTCTCGGGCCACAAGATGCTCGGCCCCAACGGCGTCGGAGTGCTGTACGGCCGCGCCGAGATGCTGGATGCCCTGCCGCCTGCGCGCACGGGCGGATCGATGATCACCACCGTCACGATGGAGGCCAGCGACTTCATGGCGCCCCCGACGCGCTTCGAAGCCGGCACGCAACCCGTCTCGCAGGTCGTCGCCCTCGCCGAAGCCGTCCGCTACCTCGAAGGGGTCGGCATGGAGGCGGTGGCCGCCCACGAGGCCGAGATGGGCCAGCTCCTCCTCGGGGGCCTCGCAGGCATCCCAGGGATCCGCACGATCGGGGACGAGGTGGGCACCCCGCGCGCCGGGCTCGTGAGCTTCGAGGTGGAGGGGGTCCATTCGCACGACGTGACCCAGTTCCTCGACTCGAAGGGCATCGCGGTCCGCGGCGGGCACCACTGCGCGCAGCCGCTGCACCGCCGACTCGGGCTCACCGCGTCGACCCGCGCGAGCAGCTACCTGTACACGACGCGAGAGGACGTCGACCGCCTGCTCTTCGCGGTCGGCCAGGTCCGCGCCTGGTTCGGGGTCGACGCATGAGCGCTCTCGACGGCCTCTACCAGCAGCTCATCCTCGAGCATTCGAAGAAGCGAACGGGCGATGGTCCGCTGCCTGACGCCGACGCCGAGCACTTCGAGCGCAACCCGAGCTGCGGCGACGAGATCACGGTCCGGGTCAAGCTGGATGCCGACGGAACAGGGCTCTCCGAGCTCGCGTGGCAGGGCGATGGCTGCAGCATCTCGATGGCCTCCGCGTCCGTGCTCAGCGAGCTCGCCGTCGGGAAGTCGACGGCGCAGATCGACGAGCTCATCGCCGCATTCCGTCTGATGCTCCGAACTCGCGACGGCTCCGAGCCGGACGAGGATCTGCTCGAGGACGCCGTCGCCTTCCAGGGCGTCTCCAAGTTCGTGATGCGGGTCAAGTGCGCCATGCTCGCGTGGGTCGCCCTCGAGGCGAGCCTCAAGGAGGCTTTGGTCGCCCGCCAGGGCTGACCCCGGTCAGGAATCGGGTCGCCGCCGCGGTGCAGCCGACCCGCAGGACGCAGAATCGCCCGGCCCCATTGGGGCCGGGCGATTCGCGTCAGGGTGAGCTCAGGCGCGCATGGTGGCGCCGAAGCGCGCGGACGCCAACGCCGCACCGGCTTCCTTGGCCTCGCTCGCCTCGGAGGCCGTCAGCGTGCGGTCCGTCGCCCGGAACCGGAGCGCGAACGTCAGGCTCTTCTGCCCGTCCTCGAGGCCGGTCCCCCGGTAGTCGTCGACGATCGTCAGCTGCTCGAGCAGCGCACCAGCGCCCTCGGTGACGGCGGCGGAGACCTCAGCGGCCGGGACCCCCTCGGCCACGACGAGGCTCAGGTCCTGCGTAGCTGCGGGGAAGGTCGAGATGGGCGCTGGAAGCACCTCTCTCCGCGCGAGCTCGATGACCGCGTCGAGGTCGACTTCGAACGCAGCGACCACGCGAGGCAGGTCGGCGGCCTCGGCGATGTCCGGGTGCACCTCGCCGGCATATCCGACAACCACCTCGGCAGCCCCGTGGCTCAGGAACAGTTCAGCGCACCGGCCAGGGTGGAAGGCCCTGTGGGTGCCCTGTCGCACCTGGATGTCGGCGCCGGTCGCCAGGCCGAGCTGGGCGACGAGCTCGAGCGCGTCCTCCCACGACGCCGCAGTCGGCGCGTGCCCCGGGCGCTTCGGCTCGCGGTGACCGAGCACGATGCCGGCGGCGTGCCTCGGCTGCGGCGGGAGCCCAGCCTCCAGCTCCGCGATGCGCTCAGCCGTCGGCCGCACTGCGACCGCGGGAACCTCGTCCACGCCGTAGACCACGCCGGACTCTGGCTTGAAGACCGTGCCCGTCTCGAAGATCGCGAGGTCGGTGAGACCACGCGAGACGTTGCGGTGCGCGATCGTGAGCAGACCTGGCAGCAGACTCGTGCGGAGCCACGCGGCGCGCGGGTCGAGTGGGTTGGCGAGCTTCACGGCCGCCACCTCGCCCGCATCCGCCCGACCGAACGTGACCGTGTCCGTCTCCGCGACGAACGGGTAGCTCTGCACCTCGACAGCCCCGGACGCGGCCAGCACGTCGGCAGCCGCGCGGCGAAGGCGCTGCGCACGGGTGAGCCCTCGGCCCGGAGGCGCGACGGGAAGCCGCGACGGGATGCGCTCGAAGTCGCACAGGCGCCCGATCTCCTCGACGAGGGTGACCGGCTCGGTGAGATCCCCGCGCCAGCTCGGCACCGTCACGCCGAGGAGTCCCTCGGCCTCCTCCCAGACCTCGCAGCCGACGGCACGCAGCGCGCCGATCGTCTCGTCGAGCGTGTAGTCGACGCCCATGATCTTCGATGCGGCATCGACGGGCAGCGTCAGCGACTCCGGGGCCGGGATCTGCTCGTGCACGCTGCCGGCACGCACCACCCGGCCGCCTGCATGCTCGATGAGGAGCTCCGCGACACGAGCGGCTGCCGGCTGAGCGACGCGAGGGTCGACACGTCGCTCGAAGCGACGCGAGGCCTCGCTCGGCAGCTTGTGCCGGCGCGCGGTGCGCGCGATCGAGATCGGCGAGAACGACGCCGCCTCGATGTAGACGTTCTTCGTCTCGCTGCTGAGCTCGGTCTCCGCTCCACCCATGACGCCGGCGAGCCCGATCGGGCCGCGGTCGTCGGTGATGAGGATGTCCTCGGCGCTGAGCGTGCGCTCCTTGCCGTCGAGGGTCGTCAGCTGCTCGCCCTCGCGCGCGCGGCGCACGTGGATGGCACCGCGCAGCTTGTCGAGGTCGTAGCCGTGGATCGGCTGCCCGAGCTCGAGCATGACGTAGTTCGTGATGTCGATCGCGATGCCGAGCGGGCGGATCCCCGCGAGCCGGAGCCGCTGGGACATCCACGTCGGGGTTGCCGCCGTGGCGTCGATGCCCTCGACCACGAGGCCGATGAAGACCGGCGCCATGGGCTGGTCTCGCACGGACGCGTCGTCGTCGATCGTGACCTTGACGCGGACGTCCTGAGCATCCGCGGCGATGCCCTCGCCGAGGAGAGCCTCGAGCTGGGGCCGGAGCGCGGGGTCGGTGAAGGCCACGCCGGTCGCGTTCGAGTACTCGCGGACGAGCCCGCGGATGGACATCGCATACCCGCGATCGGGGGTGACATTGACCTCGACCGCCTGCTCGGTGAGGCCGAGCAGATCGATGGCGTCGGTGCCGGGGGCCGCGCTCACGCCGAGCCGCGAGAGGACGATGATGCCGTCGTGGTCGTCGCCCATCCCGAGTTCCGACTGGGACGCGATCATGCCGTCGGAGACGTGCCCGTAGGTCTTCCGGGCCGCGATCGCGAAGTCTCCGGGGAGGACCGCTCCGGGGAGCGTGACGACAACCGAATCGCCGACGCCGAAGTTGTGTGCGCCGCAGACGATGCCACGCACGTCCGCGCCGCCGTCTGCGGCGAGCTGTCCTTCGGGCGCGACGCGCACCTGGCACCAGTTGATGGTCTTGCCGTTCGACTGCGGCTCCGGCTCGGCCGAGAGCACCTCACCGACCACGATCGGACCCTGCAGCTGGGTGCCGTGCACGGCTTCGTCTTCGAGCCCGACGCGCACGAAGGCGTCGAGCACCGACGCGGGAGAGGCCGAGGCCGGGATCTCCGCGTACTCACGGAGCCAGGAGAGTGGAGCGCGCATCAGATGTGACTTTCGTTGAGAGGAGCAGAGGGAGCACGCACGGCTAGATCACCATTCCGAACTGGGTGCTGAAGCGGACGTCGCCTTCGACCATGTCGCGCATGTCGGTCAGCGCGTTGCGGAACATGAGGGTGCGCTCGACGCCCATGCCGAAGGCGAAGCCCTGATACTCCTCAGGGTCGACGCCGGCGGCGAGCAGCACGTTGGGGTGCACCATGCCGCAGCCGCCCCACTCGATCCACCGTGGGCCGCCCTTCGCGCCGGGATGCCAGATGTCCATCTCGGCGCTCGGCTCCGTGAAGGGGAAGTAGTTGTTGCGCAGGCGGATGCGAGCCTCGTCGCCGAACATCGAGGTCGCGAAGTGCTCCAGCGTGCCGCGGAGGTGCGCCATCGTGAGGCCCTTGTCGATCGCGATGCCCTCGAACTGCGTGAAGACGGGCGTGTGCGTCGCGTCCAGTTCGTCGGTGCGGTACGTGCGGCCGGGGGCCAGCACGTAGAGGGGAACGCCGCGCTCGACGAGCGAGCGCATCTGCACGGGAGACGTGTGCGTGCGGAGGACGAGGTGGCGGTCTGCCGGCTCGACGAAGAACGTGTCCTGCATGGCGCGGGCGGGGTGGTCCGCGTCGAAGTTGAGCGAGTCGAAGTTGAACCACTCGCTCTCGAGCTCCGGGCCTTCCGCGATCTCCCACCCCATGCCGACGAAGATGTCGCTCACGCGGTCCTGCAGCACGGTGAGCGGATGCCTCGCTCCGGTCGCGCGTGCCGGCCGTGCGACGGTGACGTCGACGGCTTCGGCAGCGAGACGCTCGGAGGCCTCTGCCGCTGCCAGTTCGCTCTCGCGCTCGGCGAAGGCGGCGTTGACGCGGGTGCGAGCCTGCCCGATGAGCTGGCCCGCTTCCTTCTTGCTCTCTTTCGGCACGGCCCGCATGGCGGCGTTCAGCGATGCGATCGCCGACCCCTCCGCCAGATGCTCGGCGCGCACGCGCTTGAGTGCTGTCAGGTCGGGCGCCGCGTCGATGGCGGCGAGCGCCGCTTCGACCGCGGAGCCGACGGCTTCCTGCGTGATGGGGTTCGATGAGGCGTCAGACACAAGTGTCGAGTTTAGCGAACCGCGTGCGCAACGGCTCCAGCATGTGGAAACACGCTTTCTCACGCCGTGAGAGAGGGCGCCTCGACGGCTCAGCGGGAATCTGCGTTCATCTCGCGGGACGCCAGAGACCCGCAGGAATCCGGCGATCTTCCAGGCTCGCGGTGTATGCATGAGCACCGAAATCCCGGCAGCGAAGCACCGATCAGGTAACCATCTCGTTTCGAAAGCGAGAAATAGGCGACGGCGGAGTCTGACGCTGTGGTGGAATCGCACCATGCAAAATCAGAGCGAGCACCTCGTCGTCGTAGACCACGTCGAGAAGCACTACGGTGAATTCCACGCCCTGAAGGACATCAACCTCAGCGTCGAGCGCGGTCAGGTCGTCGTCGTCATCGGACCATCCGGTTCCGGCAAGTCGACCCTCTGCCGCACCATCAATCGACTCGAGACGATCACCTCGGGAGAGATCCGCATCGACGGGAAGGTGCTTCCCAAGGAAGGGAAGGCACTCGCCGCGCTGCGGGCCGACGTCGGGATGGTCTTCCAGTCCTTCAACCTCTTCGCCCACAAGACCATCCTCGAGAACGTCGCTCTCGGTCCCATCAAGGTCCGCAAGCTCTCGAGGGCTGACGCAGAGAAAGAGGCAAAGGCGCTTCTCGATCGAGTCGGCATCGGTCACCAGGCCGCGAAGTTCCCCGCGCAGCTGTCCGGTGGGCAGCAGCAGCGTGTCGCCATCGCGCGCGCCCTCGCGATGAAGCCGAAGGTCATGCTCTTCGACGAGCCCACGAGCGCGCTCGACCCCGAGATGATCAACGAGGTCCTGGACGTCATGGTCGACCTCGCCAAGGAGGGCATGACGATGATCGTCGTGACCCACGAGATGGGCTTCGCCCGCAAGGCGGCCGACCGCGTCGTCTTCATGGCCGACGGCCAGATCCTGGAAGACCAGTCGCCGGAGGACTTCTTCACGCATCCGAAGACCGACCGCGCCAAGGACTTCCTCTCCAAGCTCATCACCCACTGATCGTCGGCGCAGACCCCGCATCGACGCTCACGCAAGACGCAACAGACTTCCAACAGAAGGAGAAGAAATGCGAAAGACCAAGCTCAGCGCCATTCTCGGCGCAGGCATCCTGGCCTCGCTCGTACTGACCGGCTGCGCCGAGGGCGCTCCGCCCGCTGCAGGCGGCGGCGAAGGCACCACGACCGGTGAAGCACCCGTCTTCGAGGTCGCGACGGACGTCACGATCGAGGGATCGCCCACGTTCGACGCCATCAAGGCACGCGGCGACAAGGTCGTCGTCGGTGTGAAGGAAGACCAGCCGAACCTCGGCTACCTCGACGCCGTCACCGGTGAGCGCACCGGCTTCGACGTCGACGTCGCACGCTGGATCGCCGCATCGCTCGGTGTCACCGAAGAGAACATCGAGTTCAAGCCGATCGCCTCCGCCAACCGCGAGCAGGCGATCTCCAACGGCGACATCGACTACTACGTCGGCACGTACTCGATCACCGACAAGCGCAAGGACCAGATCGACTTCGCCGGTCCGTACTTCGAGACCGGCCAGGGCCTGCTCGTCGGCGCGGACTCCGACATCACCGGAGTCGACTCGCTCGTCGCCGGTGTCACGGTCTGCTCTGCGACGGGTTCGACCCCGATCCAGAACATCAAGGACAACTACCCGGAGGTCACGACCACCGAGTTCGACACGTACTCGCAGTGCGTCGACCAGCTGATCAACGGCCAGGTCGATGCGGTCACGACTGACGAGGCCATCCTGATCGGCTACGCCGCCCAGGACCCCGACAACCTCAAGGTCGTCGGCGAGCCCTTCAGCGAGGAGCTCTACGGCATCGGACTCGCCAAGGGCGATGACGCCCTCCGCGACCACATCAACACCACCCTCGAAGAGGGCGGCGACGTGTGGCAGGCGATCTTCGACTACAACCTCGGATCGTCCGGAACCACCGTCACGCAGCCAGCGGTCGACCGCTACTAATCCCACAGGCGAGCGGCGGCGAGACACATTCTCGCCGCCGCTCGTTCGCACCTAGGGCGCCTTGCGCCCTGTCTCAGAAAGGAAGGCGAGCGTGTTCGATATCTTCACGAACCACCTCGACCTGTGGAGTGAGGCCCTTCTGGGGACGCTCATCCTCTTCTTCGGGGGCGCGCTCCTCGCGCTCGTCCTCGGCTTCATCGTGGGTGCCATGCGAGTCTCGCCGGTCCCGATCGCGCGGGCGGTCGGCGCCGCCTACGTCAACCTCGTGCGCAACACCCCGCTCACCCTCGTGTTCTTCATCTTCGTCTTCGCGGTGCCCGTCCTCTTCCCCATGGGCCGCACCGACTACCTGCTGCTCGGCGTTCTCGCCCTGGGCGTCTACACCGCCACGTATGTCGCCGAGGTGCTCCGAAGCGGCATCAACACCGTCCCTGTCGGCCAGGCAGAGGCTGCGCGAGCCATCGGCCTCCCCTTCGGGCAGGTCATGACCCTCATCGTGCTCCCCCAGGCAGCACGCGCCGTCGTCCCGCCCATGATGAGCGTCCTCATCGCACTGCTGAAGAACACCACCGTCGCTGCTGGGTTCTCCGCCGTCAACCTGGGCATCATCCGCGCCAACATGAGCGAGCGAGGTGAGAACGCGATGGAGGTGCTCATCTGGGTCGCCATCGTCTTCATCGTCCTCGTGCTGCTGCTCTCGTGGGTGCAGAACGCGCTCGAACGCCACTGGAAGGTTGCCCGATGAGCCAGACCTCTGTTCTCTACGATGTCCCAGGCCCCCGCGCGCTCGCTCGCAACAAGCTGCTCGGGATCGCGACGGTCGTCGTCATCGTCGCCCTCGTCGCCTTCCTCGTCTACCGCCTCAGCGCAACGGGCAACCTGAGCGCCGACAAGTGGCAGATCTTCGGCTACGCGGCTATCTGGACGCAGATCGCGGAGGCGCTCTGGGCCACGCTCAGCGCCTTCCTGGTCGCAGCCGTTGGTGCGTTGGCACTCGGATTCGTCCTCGCCATCGGCCGCCTGTCGGACCACGCCTGGGTCCGCATCCCGTTCACGGTCGTGGTCGAGGGGCTCCGTGCGATCCCCGTCCTCATCCTCATGATGCTCATGTACTACGGCCTGCCCGCCATCGGCATCAAGATGGAGCCGTTCTGGGCCGTCGTCATCGCGCTCATCGCCTACAACGGCTCAGTGCTCTCCGAGGTCATCCGAAGCGGCGTGCAGTCGCTCCCGAGCGGTCAAGCTGAAGCCGGATACGCCATCGGCCTCCGCAAGAGCGGCGTCATGCAGATCATCCTGCTCCCGCAGGCGATCCGCGCGATGCTGCCCGTCATCATCGCGCAGCTGGTCGTGACCCTGAAGGACACGGCTCTCGGCTCGATCATCACGTACAACGAGCTGCTCTACATGGCGAAGCTCATCGGCGGCCAGGCGGATTACGGTCGCCCGTACATTCCGGTCACGATCGTCATCGGCGCCGTCTACATCGCCACCTGCGTGCTGCTGTCCTGGCTCGCGACCGTGGTGCAGAAGCGCATCTCGCAGAACCCGAAGGTCATCGCGGGCGCCGCCCCAGAGCCCGTCACCAATGCGGGCAATGTGACCGACACGGAGCTGATCCTCGTGCAGCAGTCCGACGTGCTCGAGCTCGAAGAGGAAGCTCGCCAGAAGACGAAGCACGATCAGGCGGAGGCGCAGCGCCAGACCGATCTGCGCAAGCAGGGCGACGGAGACCGCGTCTAGGCGCGCTCCCCGCAGGAATGCTCCCCGCGAGCCGGCACCGAGAGTCTCTCGGCACCGGCCCGCGGGGAGTTCTCCGTTTCTCGACAGGTTCGCCGTCTCCTGGGAAGTCAGCGCCCTCCCCCGACGCGCCGCTGCACCGACAGAGGCGACTAGCCTGTATCGGATGCGCGCTGAGCCCGGACTTCGAGAACTGCTGCGACTCTGGGAGTTCGTGCGGCCGGTCAGATGGAGCCTCTTCGCCGGCTTCGCCTCGGCCCTGACCGCAGCCGGGCTGAGCCTCGTCGGACCGCAGATCATCCGCCTCATCGTCGATGGCCCCGTCTCCTCCGGCGAGAGGGCTGCCGTCATCTGGGGCTCGCTCGCGCTACTCGCCGTCGGCTGCTTCGAGGCGATCCTCTGGTACCTGCGCCGAATCTTCGTCCTCACACCCATGGTCGGTGTCGAACGACGCGTGCGGGATCAGCTCTTCGCCCGGCTGCAGGACCTGCCGGCGGCCTTCCACGACGAGTGGGAGGCAGGCCAGCTCCTGTCCAGATCATCCGTCGACCTCAACCGGATACGCCGGTGGCTCGCGTTCGGCCTCATCATGCTGAGCGTCAACCTGCTCACGGTCGTCGCCGGCATCGGCGTGCTCCTCTGGCTCGATCCGGTGCTCGGCTCCCTCTACGCGGTGTTCAGCATCCCGACGGCCCTCATCACCCTTCGCTTCCAGCGCGTCTACGGACGCCTCTCCCGGCGCAGCCAGGACCAGGCTGGGGCGCTCGCGACGACGGTCGGCGAGGCGGCGAAGGGAATCCGGGTCATCAAGGCCTTCGGCCGTGGCGGAGAATTCCTCGAGTCCTTCCGCGAGGAGGCGCAGGCGCTGCGCGAGACCGAACTCGAGAAGGCCCGCCGCCAGGCCGACATGCGCTCGTGGCTCATCCTGCTCCCCCAGCTCGCCGTCGCCACCTCGCTTGCGCTCGGTGTGATCGCCGTCGCCGACGGCAGGCTCACGATCGGCGCGCTCTCCGCGTTCCTCTTCACGGCACTCATGCTCGCCTGGCCGGTACGCTCCCTCGGTTTCCTCTTCGCCGACACCCTCGACGCGGCGGCATCGACGACTCGTGTCTTCGAAGTCCTCGACACAGCGACTGCAGTCTCCGACCCGGAGCACCCGCTCCCCGTTCCCGACGGGCCTGGGGTCCTCGAGTTCCGGGATGTGCGGTTCGCCTTCCCGGATGCGCAGGACGGTGACGAGGTGCTGCGAGGCATCGACCTCACCCTCGTACCCGGCGAGACGCTTGCGCTCGTGGGCGCGACCGGGAGCGGCAAGAGCCTGCTGAGCGAGCTCGCCGTTCGCCTCCACGATCCGACGGCTGGCGAGGTGCGGCTCGACGGCACCGACATCCGCCGTCTGCGTCGAGACGACCTCAGGGGCCACGTGGCCATCGCCTTCGAGCAGCCTCTGCTCTTCTCGGCCAGCGTCAGAGACAACGTCGCGCTCGGCCGACCGGACGCGAGCGACGACGAGGTGCGGGACGCCCTGGCGGTTGCGCAGGCTGGCTTCGCGCTCGAGCTCCCGGAAGGCCTCGAGACTCTCATCGGGGAGGAGGGGCACAGCCTCTCGGGAGGCCAACGGCAGCGTCTTGCGCTCGCCCGCGCCATCCTCGCGCGCCCCCGCGTCCTCGTCCTGGACGACCCGCTCTCGGCCGTCGACGTGCGCACCGAGACCCTCGCGACCGAGGCCCTCCGGTCGGCTCTCTCCGGCGTGACGACCCTCGTGGTCGCGCACCGGTCATCCACCGTCGCCCTCGCCGACCGGGTCGCCGTCCTCGTCGACGGTCGCATCACGGCCTTGGGCGAGCACCGCGAGCTGCTCGCAGCCGACCCCGTGTACCGGGGCCTGCTCTGGCAGGGCGACCACGTCGATGAGGTGGTCGCGTGACCAAGCCCAGCACTGCTGCACCCCTCGGGGTGCGGGTCGAGCACCTCACGAGCGTCGACCGCGACACTGCCAGACTCCTCCGACGGCGCTCGCTTCGACTCATGGGCCAGCTCCTCGCCCCGCACAAGGCGCGCCTCGTGTGGCTGGGGGTGCTTGTCCTCATCAGCCAGGCGGCGTCGGCCGCAGGGCCTCTGCTGCTCTCGCAGGCCATCGACACGGGGCTTCCCACGCTGCTCGACGGGGACGCGGCCCCGTTCCTCGTCATCGTCGTCGCTCTGGTCCTCGCGACGATCACCGACGCCGGACTCTCCAACCTCTTCACCCGGAATGCCGCAGCGCTCAGCCAGCGTGTGCTCCTGCGAGTCCGGACCCTGCTCTTCGAGCACACGGGGCGTCTCGGCCTCGACTTCCACCAGCGCTACACGTCCGGGCGAGTCATCAGCCGCCAGACGAACGACGTCGATGCGGTCGCAGAACTCCTCGAGTCCGGCTTCGGCGACCTGGTCAACGCCGTCGCGCGGATGGCATTCATCGCGGCGGCCCTGCTCATCCTCGATCCGCTGTCGGCTCTCGTGGCGTTCGCGGTCTTCGTGCCCGTCGTGCTGGTCACCCGACGGTTCCAGGTCGTCTCCTCACGCCTCTACCGCGAGTCGAGCGAACGCTCCGCGCGACTCATCGTGCGCTTCGTCGAGACCATCACGGGCATTCGCGCCATGCAGGCCTTCCGGGCCGAATCGCGAAACGCAGACGTGTACGGCGGACTCAACGGCGCCTACACCGACACCGGCCGACGCACCGCGATGGCGTTCGGCAATCTCTTCACCGGCATCGAGCTCATCAGCAGCATCGGCCTCGCGGTACTGGTGCTCGTCAATGGCCTCCGCACGCTCGAGGGCAGCATCGGCGTCGGCGTCCTCGTCGCAGCCGCGCTGTACCTCGTGCAGCTCTTCCAGCCGATGGAGGCCGTCGGCATGTTCGCGAACACCTTCCAGTCCGCAGTCGCGGCCCTGGAGAAGATCTCGGGCGTGCTCGAGGAAGAGCCAAGCGTCGCGGCACCCGCCCGAGATGCCAAGCAGGAACCGGCCCGACGAACGACGGACCACCGTGACGTCACCGAGCCCGGTGACATCGCCCTCCGTGGCACCGCGTTCTCCTACGGAGACGGACCACTCGTGCTGCAGCGTGTCGACCTGCACATCCCCGCCGGCCAGACCGTTGCGATCGTCGGCCCGACCGGGGCGGGGAAGACCACGCTGGCGAGCATCATCGCCCGCTTCGCGGACCCGACGCAGGGGCAAGCGCTCCTCGATGGTGTCGACCTCCGCGACATCCCGGACAGCGAGCTTCGACGACGCGTCATCACGGTCACCCAGGACCCCTTCCTGTTCCAGGGCACCGTCGCCTCCAACATCGAGCTCGGGCGGCCGGGCGCGAGCCGCCAGGAGATCGAGGACGCCGCGAAGCTCATCGGCGCCGACCCGTTCATCCGACGCATGCCGAACGGCTACGACACCGACCTGAGCCACCGCGGAGTGAAGCTCTCAGCCGGTCAGCGCCAGCTCATCTCCTTCGCCCGCGCCTTCGTTGCCGACCCGGAGGTGCTCATCCTCGACGAGGCCACGAGCTCCCTCGACATCCCGAGCGAGCGAGCCGTCCAGAAGGCGCTCGGCACCCTCCTGCACGACCGCACGGCCGTCATCATTGCCCACCGCCTGTCGACCGTCAACGACGCCGACCGCGTGCTGGTCCTCGATGGCGGAGCGATCGTGGAGGACGGCTCCCCCGCAGATCTTGTGGCGCGTGGGGGTCGCTACGCCGAGCTGCACAGCGCCTGGCTGTCATCGCTCGACAGCGACTGACGCGAACGCCCCGCCGCTCCCGCGACGCGAGCATGATGTCCCGAACCCGACTGACATCCGCTGAAGACTCAGTCAGGCTCGCTGCCACGCAGACAGCCAGACAGCCAGACGCGCAGACGCGCTGAGATATAGAAACGCCCGGACCGCTCGACGCGAGTATCGCGGAGAGGCCCGGGCGTCCAGATGCGCTGCGGTCAGGCGCGCTGCGCGAACGCGCTCTCGTACAGGCAGACGGAAGCCGCGGTCGCGAGGTTCATCGACTCCGCTCGCCCGTAGATCGGCACGCTCATGGTCGCGTCGGCATACGCGAGCTGCTCGGCGTCGAGGCCGCGAGCCTCGTTCCCGAAGAGCCAGGCGGTCGGCTGCGCCAGCTCGCCGGCGTCACGAGCCGACAGCAGGTCCGAGCCGTCGATGTCGGCGGCGACGATCCGGAGACCAGCGTCTCGAGCGCGCGAGGTGGCGACGTCCAGGGTCACCTCGACGGCGATCGGCAGGTGGAAGATGGAGCCGGTGCTCGAACGCACGACCTTCGAGTTGTAGAGGTCGACGGTCCGGCCCGTGAGGATCACCGCGTCGGCGCCCGCAGCGTCGGCAGCACGGATGATCGTGCCCAGGTTGCCCGGGTCGCGCACCTCCTCGAGGATCGCGACGAGCTTTGGCGAACCGCTCAGCGCATCCCGAATGGAAGCGGGGAACTGACGGCACACGGCGATGACGCCCTGCGGGGTCCGCGTGTCCGCCATCGCGTCGATGGCCTCCTCGCTCGCGAAGTCGACCTCGAGCTGGGCCTCCTCGGCAAGGCCACGCAGCTCGGAGTGCCGCTCGAGCGCCGTCGGCGTGACGAACAGCTCCTCGATGAGCTCTGGGCGCGAGACCAGTGCCTCGCGGACCGCCTGCGGGCCTTCGATGACGAAGAGGCCAGTCTCCTGACGCTCCGACTTCTGCGCGAGCTTCCTGACGTCCTTGACGCGCGCGTTGCGCGGGCTCTCGATCATGGTGTCGACTTCTTCCTGCGCGCGAGGCGCTGCGTTGCTTGAGTGGATGCTCATCGAGCCAGGTGCGGATGGAGAGTGCAGGCCCTAGGAAAAGAACATGCGGCCGAGAGCTGGACTCTCGACCGCATGTTCATACGGCCGGCACACTCAGAGAGCGAATCGGGCCGCGGTGGTGACTAGGCCGCTGCGCGCGGAGCCGACGTGTCGGCCGGGAGCGCCTGCTTGGCTGCCTCGACGAGACCGGCGAACGTCGCGGGCTCGTTCACGGCGAGCTCAGCGAGGATACGGCGGTCGACCTCGATGCCAGCAAGGCCGAGGCCCTGGATGAAGCGGTTGTACGTGAGGCCGTTCGCGCGGGATCCGGCGTTGATGCGCTGGATCCAGAGGCGACGGAACTCGCCCTTCTTGGCGCGACGGTCACGGTAGGAGTAGACCATCGAGTGGATGACCTGCTCCTTGGCCTTGCGGTACAGGCGCGAGCGCTGTCCACGGTAGCCGGATGCGCGCTCAAGGATGACGCGACGCTTCTTATGGGCGTTTACTGCCCGCTTTACACGTGCCATGTGTGTTGATTCTCCTCAGTAAGTGTGGTGCGGGCGGCTTAGTGGCCGAGCAGCTTCTTGGCGACCTTGGCGTCTGCCTTGGAGAGCAGCTGGTCCTGGTTCAGTCGAGCCTTGCGACCCGGCGACTTGACCTCGAGGTTGTGGCGGAGGCCGGCCTGCTGCTTCATGAGCTTGCCGCTTCCCGTGACCTTGAAGCGCTT
Organism: Pseudoclavibacter sp. RFBG4; assembly: GCF_002931515.1. Taxonomy (NCBI): domain Bacteria; kingdom Bacillati; phylum Actinomycetota; class Actinomycetes; order Micrococcales; family Microbacteriaceae; genus Pseudoclavibacter; species Pseudoclavibacter sp. RFBG4. The sequence goes on from NZ_PSYC01000026.1 coordinate 24,329, forward strand.
CTTGGCGCCCGAGTGGGTCTTCTGCTTCGGCATTAGTTCTCCTCTGTGGTTGCAGACTCTGGTACAGACTCTGTTGCAGCTTCATCTGCAGATTCATTCGCAGCTTCGCCAGTTGACGGCTGCCCGTGCTTGGCCGCTCGAGACGCCTCGCGGGCCGCATTCCGCTTCGCGGAAGCGTCAGCCTTGACGTCGGATTTGTTTCGGAACGGGCCGATGATCATGACCATGTTGCGGCCATCGATCATGGGGTTTGACTCCACAGTGCCGTACTCCGAGACTTCCTCGGCGAAACGCTGGAGGAGGCGCACACCCATCTCCGGGCGCGACTGCTCGCGGCCGCGGAACTGGATCATGGCCTTCACCTTGTCACCGTCTTCGAGGAAGCCGATGGCGCGCTTGCGCTTGGTCTCGTAGTCGTGGGCGTCGATCTTCAGACGGAAACGGACCTCTTTGAGGACGGTGTTCGCCTGGTTGCGACGTGCTTCCTTGGCCTTCTGGGCGGCCTCGTACTTGAACTTCCCGTAATCCATGATCTTGGCGACGGGGGGCTTCGAGTTGGGGGCGACCTCGACGAGGTCGAGCTCAGACTCCTGCGCGAGGCGCAGCGCCATCTCGAGCTTGACTACTCCGACCTGCTCACCGCCCGGGCCGACAAGGCGGACTTCACTGGCACGGATGCGGTCATTGGTACGTGGTTCGCTGATGGAAGGCTCCTGACTTCACTGAATGTGGAAAGGAGGCGTCACACCAACCACGCTGCGCTCGCAGCGTGTTTCCACCCATCGCCACCGAGTCTGCGCATCCTGCAACGAGTGCAGTTCGTGCGAACTCTGTGACCTCTTCCAGCACAGCCGCGAGGCCGGGCAAGGAAGGGAGTGGAGCAACCCGGTAACCTACGTAGAGCGGTTTGCGCGGGTGGGACGAATCCTCTTTCGTGGCCTCTGCACAGCAGAAACCGCTCGCCACATTACCAGAACTCCGGACAAAGGACCAGCGTGACCGACGCCTCACTCGAAAACCCCTCCGCAGCCGAGCCAGAGTACGGTGATCTGCGTCGCGACATCGGCGAAGTCCCGGCCGTCGAGCTCATCACGACAACCGCCGTCCACCTCATGAGCGCCGCCGCAGTCGCGTGCGGGCTTGACGAGGACAGCGGCGACGACGAGCTCGACCTCGACGAGGCCCGCAAGCTCATCTCGGCGCTCGCAGGCCTGCTCACCGCGAGCCTCCCCTACCTGGGTGACCACCACGCGCGCCCCCTGCGCGACGGCCTGCGCTCGCTGCAGCTCGCGTTCCGCGAAGCATCCGAGCACCCGGACCCCGTCGGCAAGGGACCTGGCGAGGACCTCACCGGCCCCGTCTACGGCTGAGCTCGGACCGCGGGACCACGGCCCGCTTGCCGAGCCTTCTGGCCGACGAGCGGGCTTCGTCGATTCGTGGGTCGACCTCCGGGCGCTCAGCGGCCTTCGGCAGGCCCGACCAGCTCTGCGACGATAGCCGCCGAGAGGGTCACGAGCGGAAGCCCCCCTCCCGGGTGCGAGGAACCGCCGACGAGGTACAGCCCCTCGACGGGCTGACGATTGGCCGGCCGCAGGAAGGACGCCTTCGCGCCGTTCGACGCCGTCCCGTAGATCGAGCCTCCCGGAGAGAGCGTGTCGCGCTCGATGTCCGCCGGGGTGCGGATGCGCATCCACCTCACGTGCGGCCGCACGTCGAGACCGCGTTCGGCCATGAGCTCCATGAGCGACTCCGCGTAGCGCTCGGCGAGCCCCGGCTCGTCCCAGTCGACACCGTGCTCCGGGTCGTGCCTGGGCGCGTTGACGAGGACGAACCAGGCGCCGCTGTGCGGCCCCGGAACGGTCGCCGGATCCTGCGGCGCCGAGACGTAGATCGTGGGCCGCTCGACCGGCCTCGGCCCGGACCCCGCGTGCGCCCCGACGCCGAAGACCGCATCGAACTCGGCGTCGTAGTCCTCGGCGAAGAGCACCCTGTGGTGCGTCGCCTCGTCGTGCGCGAAGCTCGCACGCTGGAGGTCGTCGAGGGCGAGGAGCATGACGAAGCCCGAGAGCGAGGGGTCGAGCTTCTCGTGGCTCCTGGCGGCGCGCCTGGCCCCCTCGCTGTGCAGCAGTTCCCCGTAGACGGACTGAGCGTCGGCGTTCGCGACGACGACATCCGCGGCGAGACGCTCCCCCTCGCTCGTCTCGACCCCGGAGACCCTGGCGCCCTCCTGGAGGATGCGGGCGACTCTGACCCCCGTGCGAATGCGTGCCCCGCGCTCCACGGCGCGCTCGGCGATAGCCTCCCCCAGCCGCCAGAGGCCTCCGGGCACGTACCAGGAGCCGTAGGCCTGCTCGGCGTACGGCACCGTCGCGAGCGCAGACGGCGCCCGCCTCGGGTCGGACCCCGTGTACGTCGCGTAGCGATCCAGGAGTGCCCGCAGGCGAGGGTCCGAGAGGTCGCGCTCGCCGAACCCGCGCAGGCTGCGCCAGGGGGCCACCCGTGCGAGCGACAGCGGATTCACGGCGAGCGAAGCGATCCCAGCCGCATCGATGGGCGATTCCAGGAAAGGCCCCCTGGCGATGTCCCAGACGCGCTCCGAGCGCTCGAGGAAGCGCGCCCACTGCTGCCCGGTCCCCGCACCGAGCGCCGCGTCGAGCGCAGCGGGGATCTCCTCGATCCGTCCGGGCATGTCGAGCTCGCTGCCGTCGGCGAACCGGTACCGGCAGGCGACCTCGAGTCGGCGGAGCTCGACGACCGACTCGATCGGCGCCCCCGTCTCCGCGAACAGCTCTGCGAACACGTACGGCATGGTCACGAGCGACGGCCCGGTGTCGAAGAGGAAGCCGTCATGCTCGAGGGTGCCGAGCTTGCCCCCGACCTTCTCGGCCTGCTCGAGCACCGTGACGTCGTGGCCCAGCGCGGAGAGGCGGGCTGCCACGGCGAGCCCGCCGACCCCCGCCCCGATCACCACGACCGTGCTCATCGCGGGGAGTCCCCGGCCTGCGCCCCGGAGGCCACGAGGGAGCGCTCGGCTCTCCTTGCCCGCCAGTCGCGCAGCAGCACGACGACAAGCGGGATCGCGATAGCGCCCATGATGAGGCCGCCGACGAGAGCCACGCTCGGTCGCTCGAAGAACGTGAGGTTGCCGACGACGCACGTCGCGTACGTCCACAGGTAGACGGTGAAGGGAGCTGCGTCGCTCGGTGCGCCGTCGACCTTCTGCGAGCGAGCGGCGACGGCGTCGATGAGCCCGCAGATGATGAGCGAGACCAGGTACCAGCCGAGGAAGTTCGTGAGCGGGATGCCGTCGACGCCGGGGATCCCCGGGTCAGGGTGCTTCCAGCCCCAGTGCCCCGAATCGACCATCTGGGGGTCCAGGAAGACGTCCCAGGCGGTGAGCGCCCACGCGGCCACGGCGACGCGCACGATACGCCGTAGCACGCCAGGCGCCGTGCCGATGAGTCGCCGCGCGATGATCACCGCGGGGTAGGCGATCGTCACCCAGGCGAGGGGCACGATGAGCGGCACCTCGAAGAGCGAGAAGCCGAGCGACGGCGTGTAGATGTACTGTCCGAACGGGAAGCTCGTCGCGACTCCGATGACTTCCGCGAAGAAGCCGATCGCAGCGGCGGCGAGCAGCACGGAGGCGAACCGCGGCCCGCGGGTCGCGCAGGCGTGGAGCACCCCGGTGGCGGCGAGCAGGGCGACGCTCGCGATGGTCAGCGGCACGGTGCCGCCTCCGGTGAAGGCGAACAGGCTCTGGACGAACATGCCTGCTGCGAGTGTCACCCACATGAGTCGTCGTGTGATGGCGGTCATCTTGAGTCCGTTCCTCTCGGTCGTGGCTCTGGATCTGCGTCGTCTGACGTTCTGGCGGATGGTGGCCCGCTCTTCGCGGGAGAGGTCATGCAGTCGTGGCCGACCAGCCCTCGACGGCATCGACCGCGAAACGCGCGAACAGCTCCTCGGCGAACCATCCGCCCGCTCGGCTGTCGGCCATGGCGGCTCTGTGCGATGGTGCGCCGCTGATGAAGGCGCGAAGCGCCGGCTCGGACTCCCAGAGGGTGAAGGTGCCGAGGAGGCCGGCTGGCAGCTCGCCCATCCCGAACGCGAGACCGAGACCGCGCGACCTCGCGCGGAGGAGTTCGGCAGCGATGGGTGGCACGGTCCCCGTGAAGCGCGGCACCGACGAGGCCCTGATCCGCGCCCGCGTGATGACGGCCACCCGCTGCCCCTCCTCGGCCTCCGCGACGGCGGGCCCGAACGGCTCGCGACCTCCCCAGAGGCCGACCGAGCGGATGGCGCGCATCCGCACCCTGAGTCGCTCCCGCGAGCGTGCGTCCCACGCGCCCACGAGGGCCCCTCGATCGAACGCGTCCGCTGCCTCGAGCGACTCCCAGGCGGCGACGAGCGCCCAATGCCCGAGGTCGGCGTCGCGCGAGGAGAAGCTCGTCGCCCGCGCCGTGCCCATGACACGCGCGAATCGCAGACCCTCCGGACGTCGCCGGCCCAGGAGCTGCAGCGTGGTCTTCGCGGTCAGCGAGAGGCCGGCGCTCGCGCTGCCGGTGCCCCAGAGGTGGACGGTGGTGACCGTCACCGGCGGTCGACCTCGAGGGGGCCAGCGCTCCGGTCGCCCCGCACGTGCTTGAGCACCAGCTCAGCGCTGATCAGACACATCGGGACGCCCACGCCGGGGTTGACGGTCGCGCCCGCGTAGTAGAGCCCCTTGACCTTCGGGGACGCGTTGCCGGCACGCAGCATGGCTGACTGGGCGAGCTCATGCGACGGGCCGAGGATGCCGCCACGCCACGAGTTGTAGTCGTGCACGAAATCGGCGGGGCCGAGCGTCCGGCGAACCACGATGCGGCGCTCCAGGTCGGAGGCGCCCGTCCATTCGGCGAGCTGGGAGATCGCGAGATCGGCGATCCGCTCGACCTCTGCATCGCCCGCCCCATCTGCTCCTCCCCCACCGATGCTCTCCTCGCCCTTGACCGGGATGAGCAGGAACAGGTTCTCGTGCCCTTCCGGCGCGACTGCCGGATCCGTGGCGCTCGGCTTGCACACGTAGACGGAGACCGGGTCAGGCAGGGCGACGCCCTCGCCGAAGATGGCGTCGAAGTTCTCCCCCCACTCCTTCGTGAGCAGCAGCGAGTGGTGCGGCAGGGCGGGCAGCTCGCCCTCGACGCCGAGCATCACCAGCACGGCCCCAGGACCCGACGATGTGCGCTTCCACACGCGCTCCGGGTAGCTGCGGTACCGCTCGGGCAGCAGCCGCGTCTCCGTGTGATGCAGGTCAGCGGCGGAGACGACGACCTCGACATCCTCGAAGTGCCGCTGCCCGTCAGCGTCGCGCCAGTGCACGCCACGGCTCCAGCCATGCGACACGGCGATGTCCGTGACCTCGGCCTCGAGCCGGAACTCGACGCCGGCCTCGACGGCGAGCCGGTGCAGCGCATCCACCACGGCGGTGAATCCGCCCATGGGGTACTGCACGCCCTCGACGAGATCCATGCGACTCATGAGGTGGTAGATCGCCGGAGCGCGGCGCGGGTCGGTTCCGAGGAACACCGCCTGGTAGGCGAGGATCTGCCTGAGCAGCGGATGCGTGAACGACTCCTCCACGAACTTCTCGAGCGGGACCGTGAGCCACGTCAGCAGCTCGGGGAGCTCGCGGCGAACAGGGGCGCCGAGCAGCGTGGCCGGGTTCTTGAACGTGTTGTAGAGGAACGATTCCTCCGCCATGTCCATGGCGCGTCTCGCGGTCTCGAGGTAGTCGTCGAAGGCGGCGAGCGCCTCTGGCTCGAGCTCAGCCACGAGCTCCCGCACGGCGTCCTGTCCGTAGGGGATGGAGAGGGGCTCGCTTGCGCCCCCCGTCTGCTCCGGCTCGGGGAAGACGCGGTAGCCGGGGTCGAGCATGCGCAGATCCAGCTGCTCCTCGGTGCTCGTGCCGGCAAGCGCGAAGTAGTGGTCGAAGACGCTCGGCATCAGGTACCAGCTCGGGCCGGTATCGAAGCGGAAGCCGTCGACCTCGAGAAGGCCAGCTCGGCCGCCGACCCGGTCGTTCTTCTCGAGCACCGTCACGGCGAAGCCGTCCCGCGCGAGCAGGATCGATGTGGCGAGGCCGGCCATTCCGGCGCCGATGACTACTGCTCGGGTGCTCATGATCGTGTCTCCAGAAGGACTCGTGCTGCGATGCGCGCCTTCTCGGCGCCGGGAACTCTCACGCGTGTGGTGCGCAGCTGATCGGCCGGCGTCGCCGCGATGCGGTCGGCGAGCGCAGCGAAGAGCGCACTCGCGAGGGCCACGCCCCGCCGGCAATCCCTCGGTAGCAGCGGGATGCCCGCATCCGCTGTCGCAAGATCGGTGCGGATGCGGTCCAGCCAGATGAGCTTGCGCCGCTCGTCGAGCGGCGCCGACTCCAGACCCTCCACCGGCAGGTAGTCCCTGCCGAGCCGGTCGGCGTCGTCACCCACGTCGCGGAGGAAGTTCACATTCTGGAACGCGGCGCCGAGCGCGCAGGCCGCCGCGTCGATGCGCTCCCGCTGCTCCGCGGTGCGAGAGACACCGGTGAGGAACACCCGCACGCACATCAGCCCCACGACCTCAGCGGAACCGTAGACGTAGCGCCGCTGCTCCTCCACGTCGAGCGAGCGAGGCTCGAGATCCATGCGCATCGAAGCGAAGAAGGGCACGACGAGCTCGGCTCCGAACCCGCAGCGTCGCGCCGTCACCGCGAACGCGTGGACGACAAGATTCGTGCTGAAGCCCGACTCGATGGCCTCGAGCGTCTGCGCCTCGAGCCCGTCGAGCGCCGCGTGCTGCTGCTCGAGGGAGAGGCCGGCGAGCGCGCCGACACCATCCACGATCTCATCGGCCACGCGGACCAGCGCGTAGATGCTGCGCACCGGCTTGACCGTACGGCGCCCGAGGAAGCGCGATGCCGCACCGAAGGAACTCGAGTAGGCGAAGATGACCTCGGCCGCGGACTTCTCCGCGGTGCGCGTGTACTGCTCGAGTGGCGACATCACGACGTTCGCCTCTCCAGCAGCATCAGCAGACGCTCCAGCATCTCGGCCAGGTTCCGCTCCCCCTCGCGTCCAGAAGCACCCACGGCCCTCGCGGCGGCTCGTGCCCTCGAGAACTGGGCCGCGAGCTCCTGCTCGACAGCGGCGCGCGAGCCCGACGCGTCGATGAGGTCGCGCGCCTTCGCGCCATCCGCCTCGCTGAGCATCGGGTCGCCGAGCAGCGACTCGAGCTCACCCCAGACCGGGGTCCCGCAGGCCAGGGCGATGAGCGCCGTGAACTTGCCCTCCCGGATATCCGAGTACGGCGCCTTCCCGAGCTTGTGCTGGTCTCCGAAGACGCCGAACAGGTCGTCCTGGAGCTGGAAGGCGAGCCCGGCGGCGTCCGAGAACTGGGCGATGAGACGCGCATCCACCGCACCGTCGGCACCCGCCGCGATCAGACCGAGCTCGAGCGGCAGCAGCACGGTGTACGCGGAGGTCTTGTTCGAGCTCATCGACAGGACTTCGGCCAATGCCGGATGGTCGCTTCGAACCGACAGGCTCACGTCGCTGAACTCACCGGCAACCGAGACCGCGAGGGCGCGCTCGATGGCATCGAGCACGCGCAGACGAACGGCGTGGGGCTGGTCGATGCGCGCAACCCTGAGGTGCGCTTCGGAGAGCAGGAGATCGCCGACCAGGATCGCGGCGGCCTGCCCCAGGCGGTTGCCGCGCTCGTCGTCGAACTCCGGTCCTCCCACGATCTCCTCGACGCTGCCGAGGAGATTGAGCTCACCCCTGCGCATGGTGTCGTTGTCGATCACGTCGTCGTGGGTCAGGAACGCGAGGTGGAGCAGTTCGGTCGCGGTCGCCAGCTCCATGACCGACTCAGGCACCTCTGCTGCGCCCGTGTAGGACTGGTAGGCCTGCATGACCAGCGCGGGGCGGAAGAGCTTTCCCCCTTCGGCGCTGCGCGCCGTGATGCGCCACAGCGTCGCGAGGCCCTCGTCGATCGCGGCCGCGGCTGCGACTCGTCCGGCCAGGAACTCCTCGATTCGCCTTCTCACCTCGAGCAGCTGCTGCGCTGCGAGGTCGAAGTCCGAACCCTGGCCACGGGGGCTCGCCAGAGGCTCACGGATCACTCGGCACCACTCCCTTTAGCTCGGTTGGCTAGCAATAAGAGTATCTAATTACTTCTGCTCGAGCGTACAGGCAAGCCTTCCCCGAGTTGCCGCGCCTGGTCAATCCCCTCAGCGCCTCCACCACGACCGCTTAGAATCTCGCCGCCGGTTCTCCGCGTCGCTCGAAGCAGCAGCGCTGGCACGTGCGAACGAGATGCCGAGCGAGTCGACTTCCGTGCGGAACGCCTCGCTCCCCTGCAGCAGCTCACTGGCTCGGCGAGACAGCTCCGCGAGCTCCTCTCGGCCAGCGTCGCCACCGACGTGGAGCACCACACGCAGCTCGGGCCCGGCCAGGCGAGCCTCCGGATCGCCGGGCACGAGATCGATGCCGAGCACCTCCTCGAGCTCTGCCATCACCCTCGACAGCTCACCCGTGACAACCGGGTTCACCCACGGGGCCACCCAGCCCTGCTCCTGCGCGATCGCCCACACTGCCGGACGGCGGACGACGAACTCCGTCTCGCTCGTCGGATCCACCACGATGAGGTCGCTGCCCTCGGCAGCAGCCGAGATGGCCGCCCGCTGCATGAGCGCAGGCACCGGCCGAGCCTTGGGATTCCAGCCCCTCATGGCCTCCGCCGAGGTGAACACGGGCAGGACGGTGCGACCGTCTGGGCCGGCGACCGTCACGATGGAGAGATCAGCGCTCTTGTCGACGGTGACACCCTGCGCGTTGACATCGGCTTCACCCAGCTTCGCCACAAGCGGGATCAGCACACGAGCCTGCCGCAATGCGTCGACCACCGCGTCGGGACCCACCTCTCGAGCCCTGAAGCGTCGCATCGCCGCGACGAACTGCGCCGGCGCCGTGCCGTCGTCGCCGCGGAACGGGTTGTCGCCGAAGCTGCGCCCGGACCAGCTCTGGCCAGCAGAGTCGGCCTTGCTGGGCTGGAAGTGCTCTGGCAGCGACGGCATGGGTCAGACCTCTCGAGTCAGGATGCGACGTCGAGGGCTTCGACGAGCGTGAAAGCCCCCGAGTAGAGCGCCTTGCCGATGATCGCGCCCTCGAGGCCCTGCGGCACGAGGCCACGCAGCGCCGCGATGTCGTCGAGACTCGAAACGCCGCCAGAGGCGACGACGGGACGGTCGGTCCGGTCGAGGATGTCGCTGAGGAGCTGCAGGTTCGGACCCTGGAGGGTGCCGTCCTTCGTCACGTCGGTCACGACGTAGCGAGCGCAGCCGGCTTCCTCGAGCCGCTCGAGCACCGACCAGAGGTCACCAGCATCACGCGTCCAGCCGCGAGCCGCGAGCGTGGTGCCACGCACGTCGAGGCCAACGGCGATGAGCTCGCCGTAGCGAGCGATGACGTTCGCCGCCCACTCCGGATTCTCGAGCGCGGCGGTACCGAGGTTGATGCGGCGCGCACCGGCGTCGACCGCACGCTCGAGGGACTCGTCGTCGCGGATCCCGCCGGACAGCTCGACATTGACGTGCTTGGCCGCCCGGATGACGCGCTTGATGACGCTGCGGTTCTCCCCGCGCCCGAAGGCCGCGTCGAGGTCCACGAGGTGGATCCACTCCGCGCCCTGCTCGATCCAGTCCTCCGCCGCATCCACAGGATCGCCGTAGTTCGTGGCGGAGTCGGCCTCGCCCTGAACCAGACGAACCGCCTTGCCGCCGGCGAGGTCGATTGCGGGGAAGAGCACGAGCTCCGGTGACGTGTTGAATTCGCTCACGCGCGTAGGTTCCTTGTTCTCGTTCTGAGGCGCCGGGGCATCGACGCCAAAAGGGGATGCCCTGGCAGTCCGGGCAATAGCGTATCGGCAGGCGGCGGTGCAGCGCGCCGACAGAGCAGGACTAGGCGCGCTTCGGCAGCGTCTCGATCCAGTTCCGAAGCAGGCGCACACCAGCCTCGCCGGACTTCTCCGGGTGGAACTGCGTCGCCGACAACGGGCCGTTCTCGACTGCGGCGATGAAGCGCTCGCCATGCTCGGCATGGGTCACGAGCACCGGGCGGGCCTTCGGATGCGGGTCGAGCGGGAGCTCATGCGCCGCGTACGAGTGCACGAAGTAGAAGCGCTCGCGAGCGATGCCGGCGAAGAGCTTCGAGTCGGCCGGAGGGTCGACGAGGTTCCATCCCATGTGCGGAAGGACCTCGGCCCGCAGCTCGGTCACCTCGCCCGGCCATTCGCCCAGGCCTTCGGCTCTCCTGCCACCCTCGATGCCGCCGTCGAAGAAGATCTGCATGCCGACGCAGATGCCGAGCACGGGGCGCCCGCCTGCGAGGCGCCGACCGACGATCTCTCCGATGCGCTGACGATTGATGGCCTCCATGACGTGAGCGAAGCTCCCGACACCTGGCACGACGTAGCCGTCTGCGTCGTACGCGGCAGCGCGGTCGGCCGTCAGCTCGACCTCAGCACCAGCCGCTTCGAGCGCCTTCACGGCCGAGTGCACGTTGCCAGAGCCGTAGTCAGCGACGACCACCCGTGGGCGTGCGACTGGCGTCACAGCGCGCCCTTGGTCGAAGGAATGCCCACGACCTCCGGGTCGAAGCGCTTGGCCGCGCGGAACGCACGGGCGAACGCCTTGAACTCAGCTTCGGCGATGTGGTGCGGGTCGCGCCCGCGGACGACCTCGACGTGCACCGTCAGGCCGGCGTGGAACGTGATCGCCTCGAAGACGTGACGCACCATCGCGCCCGTGAAGTGCCCGCCGATGAGGTGGTAGACGAAGGCCTCCGGCTCGCCGGTGTGCACGAGGAACGGACGCCCAGAGATGTCGACGACGGCCTGGGCGAGCGACTCGTCGAGCGGCACCCTCGCATCGCCGTAGCGAGCGATGCCCGACTTGTCGCCGAGGGCCTGGCGAATCGCCTGACCGAGCACGATCGCCGTGTCCTCGACCGTGTGGTGCACGTCGATCTCGGTGTCACCCGTCGCGCGGATCGTGAGATCGGTCAGCGAGTGCTTCGCGAAGGCGTTCAGCATGTGGTCATAGAACGGAACCGACGTCTGGATGTCGGCGATGCCGGTCCCGTCGAGGTTCAGGCTCAGCTCGATCGAGGACTCGCTCGTCGCGCGTGAGACGGTCGCGGTGCGTGGCGTCGTGGTCATCGCTCCAGCCTAGGCCTTCCCTGCATCGGTGATCTCGGCGAGTGCGGCCAGGAACGCGCTCGTCTCCGCGCGCGTCCCGGCAGTCACCCGAAGCGCGTTCGGGATGCCGACATCCCGCACCAGGATGTCGCGCTCGAGGAGCTGCTGGAACGTGTCCGCGGGATCCGCGACGTCGCCGAACAGCACGAAGTTCGCGCCAGACTCCCACGGCGTGTAGCCAAGGCGGGGCAGCTCCACCAGCAGGCGGTCGCGCTGCTCGCGGATGCCGTCGACCTGCTGGAGCATGATCTCCGAGCACTCGAGCGCTGCGGTCGCGGCGGCTTGGGTGATCGCGGAGAGGTGGTAGGGCAGCCGAACGAGTCGGACGGCGTCGACGACCGCCTCGTGAGCCGCGAAGTACCCGACGCGGGCGCCAGCGAAGGCGAACGCCTTGCTCATGGTCCTCGAGACCACGAGCCGCTCGCGACCAGGGAGGAGGGAGAGGGCGGTCTCCTGACCATCAGGGAGGAACTCGGCGTAGGCCTCGTCGACGATCAGGATGCCGTCGGTCGCGTCGTAGGCGGCTGCGATTACGTCGAGGTCGGTGACGGTGCCAGTCGGGTTGTTCGGCGTGCAGATGATGGTGATGTGGGGCCGCTCTCGACGAAGCGACTCGGTGACGAGGTCGGCGGTCAGCGCGAAGCCGTCAGCGCGCGGCACCGGGATCCACTCGGAGCCCACCCCCCTGGCGAGCAGGGGGTACATGGAGTAGCTCGGCGTGAAGCTGAGCACGCTGCGCCCGGGGCCACCGAAGACCTGCAGCAGCTGCTGCATGATCTCGTTCGAGCCGTTGGCGGCCCATACCTGCTCGGGACCGATGCCCCGACCCAGGTAGATGCTCAGCTGCTCCCGTAACTTCGTGAACTCGCGGTCCGGGTAGCGATTGAGCCCCGGAAGCTCGCGGGCAATAGCCTCGATGATTCGCCTGGCCACGACCTCGGGCACCGGATGCGGATTCTCGTTGACGTTGATGGCAACGCGCACTGGCTGCTGCGGGGCTCCGTAAGGGGTGAGTCCGCGGAGGTCGTCACGGATGGGCAGGTCTTCGAACGAGGTCACCGCACAAGCCTACGACGCGGTCTGCGCCTGGAATGGGCTGTGGACTCAGTCGAGTGGGAGCGCGAGTCGCTGCCCGGCCTGAACCGTGCCGTTCTCGAGGGCGTTGAGCTTGGAGATCTCGACGATGACGTCGCGGATATCGGAATCGCCCGCGACTTCCTCGGCGATGCCCCAGAGCGTGTCGCCAGCGCCGACGGTGACGTACTCGAACTCGACGTCTGCGGCGTCGCTCGAGGCCGCCGCGGAGTTCATGTGCGTGGCCCCGAGGGCGATGGCCGCGGCGACGGGCAGCGCGGCGACGGCGAGCAGGACACGACGGCCTCGGACGGTGAGGCGGAGTGGTGCGACAGCAGTGGTGTTCATGATTCCTCCTGATTCGTCCACATCTTCGAGTGGTCGAATGTATGTACTGAATATAGCTACGAACAAAGTGTCAAGTCAAGGCTTCCAGTTCGAATCTCTCGAACTTTCATCCACAACACTCGAAGAAATGTTTCGTACCTGCGTGCACCCTCGGTAGGGTTGGCGCTATCAGGCAGTGCATCACCTGCCACCGACATTCCGTGTCGGAGAGCGGACGGAGACGACATGGCCAAGAAGCCAGCGAGCGACATCTACAGAAAACTGACCGAGAAGCAGGAGCGCATCCTGACCTGCATCATGGAGTCGGTGCGCACGCGCGGGTACCCGCCGAGCATGCGCGAGATCGGCGACGAAGTCGGCCTCGTCTCCCTGTCGAGCGTCACCCACCAGCTCGGCCAGCTGGAGAAGTTCGGCTACATCAAGCGCAATCCGGGCATGCCCCGCGCCCTCGAGGTGCTCGTGCACTTCGACCACACCGACGATGGCGATTCCAACGAGACAGCTGAGGCCGCGTTCGTCCCGGTGGTCGGCAGGATCGCAGCCGGCATCCCGATCACGGCGGAGCAGCAGGTCGAAGACGTCTTCGCGCTCCCCCGTCAGATCGTCGGCAAGGGAGAGCTTTTCCTCCTCCGTGTCGTTGGCGAGTCGATGATCGATGCCGCCATCTGCGACGGCGACTGGGTCGTCGTGCGGTCGCAGCGCACCGCGGAGAACGGCGACATCGTCGCCGCCATGCTCGACGGAGAAGCCACGGTCAAGACCTTCCGCAAGCGCGACGGCCACATCTGGCTGCTCCCCCGCAACAGCGACTTCGAGCCGATCCTCGGCGACGAGTCCGAGATCCTCGGCAAGGTCGTCGCTGTCCTTCGCTCCATCTGAGGGCGGCCAGCAGCACCGGTGCAGGCAGATCTGTCGGCAGATGCACAAGAGCGGCGAGCCCGATGGGCTCGCCGCTCTTCTGTGTCTGTCCCTCGGGAGGGCCGAGGCGCGTGCGTCAGCCTGCGACCGCGAACGCCTCGAACAGTCCGAGCTGGTCGGGGTGGACCCGGGCCTTGAGGCGCGTGCCGCTCTCGACGTGCTCGAGCTCGAGCACCGCTCCTCGTTCGTGCAGGTACGAGACGAGATCGCCGCGCTCGAAGGGCACGAGAACCTCGATGGTCACCTCGGGGGTCGGCAGGAGCTCGGCGATGCGCCCGAGCAGCAGGTCGATGCCCTCGCCCGTGTGCGCTGAGACGAAGATGCCGTCGGAGGCGAGCCCCTGGAGCTCGAGGCGTCGATCGCTGTCGACCAGGTCGGCCTTCGTGAAGACCACGATCTCGGGAACGTCGTGGGCTTCGACCTCGCCGATGACGTCTCGCACCGTGGCAAGCTGCGCGGCGGGATCCGGGTGCGAGGCGTCGACGGCGTGCACGATGACATCGGCTGCCTGCAGCTCCTCGAGGGTCGAACGGAAGGCTTCGACCAGCTGGTGGGGCAGGTTGCGCACGAAGCCCACCGTGTCGGCGATCGTGTAAGGGCGGCCGTCCTCGGTCGCGGCCTTGCGCACCGTCGCGTCGAGGGTGGCGAAGAGGACGTTCTCGACCAGGACGCCCGCATGCGTGATGCGGTTGAGGAGGCTCGACTTGCCGGCGTTCGTGTACCCCACGATCGCGACCGCCGGGACCTGGTTGCGCTGTCGAGTCGCGCGCTTGACGTCACGCGAATCCTTCATGTCGGCGATCTGGTGGCGAAGCTTGGCCATCTTCGTGCGGATGCGCCGACGGTCCAGCTCGATCTTGGTCTCTCCAGGGCCTCTTGACCCCATGCCGGCGCCGCCAGAGCCAACCTGACCACCGGCCTGCCGAGACATCGACTCACCCCAGCCGCGGAGACGCGGGAGCATGTACTCCATCTGCGCCAGCTCGACCTGCGCCTTGCCCTCGCGGCTCTTGGCGTGCTGCGAGAAGATGTCGAGGATCACCGCGGTGCGGTCGATGACCTTCACCTTGATCTCGTCTTCGAGCGCGCGACGCTGGCTGGGCGCGAGCTCGGTGTCGGCGACCACCGTGTCGGCTTCGAGCGCCGCGACGATCTCCTTGAGCTCAGCGACCTTGCCCCGGCCGAGGTACGTGGCGGGGTCGGGGTTCGGCCGACGCTGCAGCACGCCGTCGAGGACGACGGCTCCCGCAGTCTCGGCGAGTGCGGCCAGCTCCTGCATCGAGTTCTCGGCCTCCTCGAGGGAGTTCCTGCGGTAGACGCCGACGAGCACGACCCGCTCGAGGCGCACCTTGCGGTACTCGACCTCGGTGACGTCCTCGAGTTCCGTTCGCAGGCTCTCGACTCGTCGCAGCGACTGCCTGGCTTCGCGTTCGAGCTGGTCGCCGTCGGCCTCGCCGTCATAGCTCGTGCTGGCGCCGTCCTGCAGCGCCTGCGCTCTGCCGGAGGAGAACAGGGTCATCGTGGCGCCCGGTTCCTTCGCGGCTCGGAGGATTCGGTCGATCGCGTCGTTGCTTTCGCCTGGAGGAGTCTCAGAATCTCGCATATTCGTACTATTCTACGCCGGTGCTAGCGTCTAGGGGTGACCGCTCAGCATTACTTCTCAGCAACCCCTGACGGGCCTCTGGAACGGCGACGCGTCGTCGCCAACCTCCGGGGCCGAACGGTGACCGTCATCACGGCAGGCGGCACCTTCAGCCCTGAGCACGTGGACCGCGGCACCCAGGCCCTCCTGCACGCAGCGCCCCCGCCTCCCTCGACCGGAACCGCCCTGGACCTCGGGTGCGGCTGGGGACCGATCGCCCTCGCACTCGCACTCGAGTCGCCCGAACTGGACGTGCGGGCCGTCGATGTCAACGAACGGGCGCTGCTGCTCACCGGTGAGAATGCGCAGGCGCTCGGACTCGACAACATCACGCCGACGCGCCCCGAGGATGTCCCCGAGGACACGACCTTCGACCTCATCTGGTCGAACCCGCCCATCCGAATCGGCAAGGACGCCCTGCACGAGCTGCTCTCCGCGTGGCTGCCACGCCTCAGCGCCGAAGGAGAGGCGTGGCTCGTCGTGGCCAAGAAGCTCGGCGGCGACTCGCTGCAGTCCTGGATCGCGGCGCAGTTCGGGCCCGAGCTGTCCGTCGAGCGGCACTCGACGGACGCGGGCTTCAGAGTGCTGCGGGTGAGGCGAGCTCGCTAGCGAGCTCGTCCTCGACGCTGCCCGTGAAGGCGATCTCGGCCGGCCCCGCCAGGAAGACGTGCTCGACGCCCTCGAGCGCTGCGACCGTCACCTGCAGCACGCCACCCGGCACACCGACCGACCATGCGTCCGGCGCGCCAGCGCCAGCCCAGTAGCGAACCGCCAGTGCTGATGCGACGGCCCCGGTGCCGCAGGAGAGGGTCTCGCCGACGCCCCGCTCGTGCACGCGCATCCGGATGTGCCCGACGCCGTCCTGCACCAGCTGGTCGTGGGGCACGACGAACTCGACGTTGGCTCCCAGCTCGGGGGCTGGATCGATGAGCGGTGCATGGAAGAGCTCGAGCCGGTCGAGTTCCTCTTCGCTCGAGAGCGCGACGACGACGTGCGGGTTGCCGACGTCGATCCCGAGACCCGGGCGTGAGACGCCGATGTGCGGGACGGTGACGAGCGGCTCGCCGCCTTCGAGGCGCCAGGGCCCCATGTCGACCTTGAAGCCCGTGCCGTCCCGTTCGACGACCCGCAGTCCGGCACGCGTGCCGATCTCCAGGCGCTCACCCGCCTCAAGGGTCACCAGCCCGGTTTCCGTGAGGAAGCGCGCGAACGCGCGCACCCCGTTGCCGCACATCTCCGCGATCGATCCGTCGCCGTTGCGGTAGTCCATGAACCATTCGGCCAGAGGGTGGGCTGCCTGCAGTTCGCGCCCTTCCGCGAGATACTGCGAGCGGACGGCCCGGATGAGGCCGTCTGCGCCGACACCGAAATTGCGATCGCACAGCCGCGCCACGCGCTGAGGCCCGAGGTCCAGCTCCCCGTCCGGGTCCGAGACGAGGACGAAGTCGTTGCCGGTGGCCTGCGCCTTGGTGAACGCGAGTTGTGTCATGGGGCCAATGCTACGGAACTCTCGATCCCCGTGTGCGCCGTCATCTCCCGATCAGAGTCCGGCGGCCTGGAGGATGCGCTGCGCCGCGAACCCCTCACCGCTCTGGGCGCGGACCGCGCTCTCGTAGCGTCGGAACCAGGAGACCTGCCGCCTGGCGTACTTCCGCGTCAAGAGCTGCGCCTCCGCGACCGCGTCGACACGGCTCATCTCGCCCCGAAGCTCCGCAAGTGCCTGCTGGTACCCGATCGCGCGCTTGGCGGTTCCGCCCTGCTCGAGCCCGGCGTCGGCAAGCGCTTGCGTCTCCTCCAGCAGCCCCGACTCCCACATGCGTTCGACGCGCGCGTCGAGCCTGGGGGTGAGCACCTCCCGGTGCTCTTCGACGACGGCGAACGTCACGTCCCGCCATCTCGCTTCCTGGTCCGGCAGCTGGGCACTGAACGGCTCCCCCGTGACCTCGATCACCTCGAGCGCCCGCACGAGGCGCCGTCCGTTGCGCGCGTCGATGGTGGCCGCGGCCTGGGGGTCGAGGGCACGGAGCCGAGCGAAGAGCGGACCGGGACCATCGAGCTGCAGCTCCGCCTCGAGCTCGGCTCGCACGGCGGGGTCGGTCCCTGGAAAGCGCAGATCGAAGCAGACGGCCGCGATGTAGAGCCCAGAGCCCCCGACGAGGATGGGCACATCTCCCTCTGCCTCGATCTCCTCGATCAGCCCTCGAGCCCGCTCCTGATACCAGGCGACACTCGCGTCTTCCGTGACATCGAGCACGTCGAGCAGGTGATGCGGCACCCCCTCACGGTCTTCGGGGGCGAGCTTGGCGGTTCCGACATCCATGCCCCGATAGAGCTGCATGGCGTCGGCGTTGATGACCTGAGCTCCGCGCCCCGAGGCGCGCAGGCGGGCGGCGATGTCCAGCGACAACTGCGATTTCCCCGTGCCGGTCGCTCCCCCGATGGCGATGAACACGCTCAGGCGCGCCGGATCGTCGGGAGTCCAAGCGAGACGCGGGGGGCTGCCCCAGCCGGCGCGGGGACTGCGCAGCTCTCGGCAAGCGAGCGGTCCCAGGCGTCCCCCGCCCTCGTGCGACGGACGTCGAGGCGGCTCGACGTGGCATCTGCGACGAGGTGGAACGACGCCGCTCCCGTGATCTCGGCGGTGACGACATCACCGGGTCGTGGACGTTCTGCGCCGTCCGGGAGGGAGAAGTGCACGAGCCGGTTGTCCTCCGAGCGTCCCGACATGCGGTGCGTCTCGTCGTCCTTCTTGCCGTCTGCTGCGCTGACCAGGATGCGCTGGACGCTGCCGATCAGCTTCTCGTTCTCTTCTCGGCTGATGCGGTCCTGCAGCTTCATGAGTCGCTCGTAGCGCTCCTGCACGACTGCCTTCGGCACCTGATCGGGCATCGTCGCGGCCGGTGTGCCTGGCCGGATGGAGTACTGGAAGGTGAACGCGCTCGCGAACCTGGACGCCTCGACGACTCGCATCGTCTCGGCGAAGTCCTCCTCGGTCTCGCCGGGGAAGCCGACGATGATGTCCGTCGTTATCGCGGCGTGTGGCATCTGCTCGCGGACGCTGTCGAGGATGCTGAGGAACCTGGCGCTCCGGTAGGAGCGCCTCATGGCCTTCAAGATGCGGTCGGAGCCCGATTGCAGCGGCATGTGCAGCTGGGGCATCACGTTGGGCGTCCCGGCCATGGCGTCGATGACGTCCTGCGTGAAGGCCGCCGGGTGCGGGCTGGTGAAGCGCACCCGCTCGAGCCCATCGATGCTGCCAGCGGCACGGAGGAGCTTGCTGAACGCCTGCCGGTCGCCGAATTCGACTCCGTACGAGTTGACGTTCTGCCCGAGGAGGGTGACTTCGATGGCGCCGTCGTCGACGAGCGCCTGGATCTCGTTCAGGACATCGCCTGGCCTGCGGTCCTTCTCCTTGCCCCGCAGAGATGGGACGATGCAGAACGTGCAGGTGTTGTTGCAGCCGACGGAGATCGAGACCCACCCCGAGTAGGTCGAGTCCCGCTTCGTCGGAAGTGTGGAGGGGAACACGTCGAGGGACTCGAGGATCTCGAGCTGTGCTTCCTCGTTGTGCCGGGCTCGCTCGAGCAGACTCGGGAGCGCACCCATGTTGTGCGTGCCGAACACGACGTCGACCCATGGGGCCTTCTCGAGGATCGTCCCGCGGTCCTTCTGCGCGAGGCATCCGCCGACGGCGATCTGCATGCCCTCGTGCTCGCGCTTGATCGCGGCGAGCTGGCCGAGGTTGCCGTAGAGCCGGTTGTCGGCGTTCTCTCGAACCGCACAGGTGTTGATGACGACGATGTCCGGGTCGGCTCCGTCAGCTTCGACGTAGCCTGCCGCACGGAGGGATCCGGACATGCGCTCGGAGTCGTGCACGTTCATCTGGCAGCCCAGCGTGCGCACCTCGTAGCTCCGCGGAGTACCGTCCGGTTTGAGTGCTGCCGGGGATGCTGCGATGGGTGTGGCTGTCTCGCTCATGGTCCGTCAATTCTACGTTCGCTTCACGCCTGGCCATTCCCACCGCTACGCTGACGGGATGCGAGCCATGACCTCAGATGACGGCGTCACGCCGGCGACTTCTCTTGCTCTTCAGCGAGGTCTGCTGCAGACCGATGCCGGCCCCGTGGAGGCTCATGGTGCGCGGGTCGCTGCGATCTCGGCCCCGAGCGGGGCTCTGTACGTAGGTCCCGCTGGCGGTGAGAACGGGGTCGATGGCCTGGTCCTCCGGACGAGCGGAGGCCCGCTGGCTGCGACGACGACGGTGGTGTCGGATGCGTCTGGGGCCTCTCGAGTGGAGGCCCTCACGATCTCGACGAACGACGAGCCCGAGCGCTGGCGCGATGCTCCTCGCGAAGAGGCGTATTGGCATTCGCTGCCTGGCGAGCTGCAGGGCGAGGTGCCGGTGGTCGAGCCACGGCACGGTCTGCTGATCGTGTGCGACGCGGGTCTGCGCGACCAGTACCGGCAGAGCGATTTCGCGTGGGATCGCTGGGTCGACGAGGTTGTGGCCCCAGCCGCAGCCGGGAGCTCGGAAGCGGCGGTTGCTGTGGCGTTCGCTGGTCGAAGTGAGGTGCTCCTGGCCCTCTCCTCCGTGTCGTTCCCGTCGGGTGCCGCGATTTTCGCCGGGTTCGATGCTGGCCTGCAGATCGCTGCAGTGCATCTTGCGCCGGTTGCCGAGCACGAGCAGGAGGCGTCGATCGTTCTGGTGCGGCGAGCGCGCGCCTCGTTGCGTGACGGAGACCCGGCAGGGGCGACGGCTCAGGCTATGGCGGCGATCTCTGCGCTCGAAGCGGAACGTGATCTGCGCGCCGCTGGCCGAGTCGGATTCGTGCTCGCGGAGGCGCATGACCGTGCCGGCGCCCCGGCTGCCGCCCGCCGAGCCCTCGAGGAGGCGCTTGTCCGCCTCGAGGTGACGCGCGACGCCGAGGGCCAGCGAGTCGCGCTGGCGCTACTCGACGGGCGTGGCGCCGAAGAACACGCCCGCTGACCCGCTCGAAGACCTGCCTGGCCTTGGTCCACCCTGCACGACTTCACGTGCCGCGTTGAAGGCCACACCAGCGGAGTAGCCACGTCGCGAAAGGAAGCCGGCAATGCGCCGGATCGCAACGTCGGGCTCCAGGCCCTTGACCCGTCGGAGCCGGTCGGCGGCGAGGTCGCGAGCCCGTTCGAGCTCGTCGTCACGGTCGACCTCGGCGAGCGCCTCCGCCATGGCCTCGGCCGAGATGAAGCGCTCTCGGAGCGCCCGCTCGACTCCCTGAATACCGGAGTGCTTCTTGTCTCGCGCCTTGTGGACGAGCAGCTCGGCGAGCCGCAGATCGTCGAGGTAACCGAGTTCCGTGCACCGTTCGATGACCTGTTCGATCTCGTCGTCGTCGAGGCGAAGGGACTCTTCGAACTCGGTGGCTTCTTCGGTGCCGTCCTCCGGAGCATGCGCACCCTTGGGATCTTCGCCACGCCAAGCCCGGAGGAGGCGTCGCGCCTCTTCCGTGGACCTGTCGCTGCGAGCAAGGGCCCGCACGAGCGTCTCCTGCGCCTCCGCGGTGAGCCGCTCTCGAGCTTCCGAGTCCATCCCAGCGGGCACGACGGCCGTGAAAGCCTGTGTATCGCCTTGCCCGCCAGGGATGGAAACGAGTCTTGGAGCGCTCTCGGCTGCGATGTGCGCTCCCGGCGCGGGGAGCTCAGGCGCCGAAGATCGTGGTTCAGCCGGGGCTTCTGCGGCATCGGGGGCGCGTTTGCGCGCCGCCGGTGATGCCCCGAAGAGAGGCGTCACCGGAGCGAGGTCGTCGGTCATGCGCCGCGCCGCTGAGCGACCTTCGCGTCGGCAACGGGCGCGAGAGGTGCCTCGACTGCCTCAGCAGGAGCCTCGGCAGACTGCCCGACGCCGAGCTTCGCCAGGATCTTGCGCTCGATCTCCTCGGCGATCTCGGGGTGCTGGATGAGGAAGTTGCGAGCGTTCTCCTTGCCCTGGCCGAGCTGGTCGCCCTCGTAGGTGTACCAAGCGCCGGACTTGCGCACCAGGCCGTGCTCGACACCGAAGTCGATGAGCGAGCCCTCGCGAGAGATTCCGACGCCGTAGAGGATGTCGAACTCTGCCTGCTTGAAGGGCGGCGCCATCTTGTTCTTGACGACCTTGACTCGCGTGCGGTTTCCGACGGCTTCCGTGCCGTCCTTGAGGGTCTCGATACGACGGATGTCGAGGCGGACCGAGGCGTAGAACTTCAGCGCCTTGCCACCGGCGGTCGTCTCGGGGCTGCCGAAGAAGACACCGATCTTCTCGCGCAGCTGGTTGATGAAGATGGCTGTGGTCTTGGTCTGGCTGAGACCACCTGTCAGCTTGCGAAGCGCCTGGGACATGAGGCGTGCCTGCAGGCCGACGTGGCTGTCGCCCATCTCGCCCTCGATCTCTGCCTTCGGCACGAGCGCTGCGACGGAGTCGATGACAACCAGGTCGACCGAGCCCGAGCGGATCAGCATGTCGGTGATCTCGAGCGCCTGCTCGCCGGTGTCTGGCTGAGCGACGAGGAGGGCGTCGATGTCGACGCCGAGCTTCTTCGCGTACTCGGGGTCGAGGGCGTGCTCGGCGTCGATGAATGCCGCGATGCCGCCCGCTCGCTGGGCGTTCGCGATGGCGTGCAGCGTGAGGGTCGTCTTACCCGAGGACTCGGGACCGTAGATCTCGACGATGCGGCCGCGAGGGAGTCCGCCGATGCCGAGGGCGACGTCGAGCGCGACGGAGCCGGTCGGGATGGTCTCGACGGGTGCGCGCTCGTCGCTTCCGAGGCGCATGACCGACCCCTTGCCGAACTGGCGGTCGATCTGAGCGAGTGCGGCGTCAAGCGCCTTTTCGCGGTCTGCTGGGTTTGGCATGGTGGTGATCCTCTCGGGATGTGGCGGTCGCCTCTCGGCTGTCGCGCGCTGATGGAGAGCGCTGACGACAAGGCGGATCGGGTTCCTTGGCTACTCGAGTTTCACGGTAGAGGCGACCACCGACATTCGGTGATCGAGACCCTGCAACTGTGGACAAGTCTCCGAGGAGTCCGACAGGAACACCCTACGCGCTTAGAACACGACTTCGAACATTCCGTAGGCGTGTCGTACCCGACAAGGAGTCGCGCGGGCCGGAGATCAGCCTCGACGGTCAGGATCTATCGTGCCGACTCCGTGCCGCCTGGCCTCGGGAACGCCGGTGTCGATGCAGAGCGCAAGCCAGATCGCACGCGGCTCGACGCCGTCGTCGAGGGCCTGCTTCGCAGTGCGATCGCCGAGAGCCCCCAAGACGAGGTCTCGCATCAGCGAGCGCCCGTAGGCCTCGCCGAACTCATCGACCACGGCCCTGTCGAACTCGCTCTTGCGCATCCCCCCAGCCTACGCCGACGGCGTCGCAGCAGATGCTGCGACGCCGTTGGACGTACCTTCGAAGCCGTCTCGCTAACGCGTGACGAGCGGCTTGCGCATTCCGAGCAGCAGGTCGTCCGGAACCGTGTCCGGGATGCTCGTCTCGAAGCGCTCATGGACGGCCAGACGGTCGCCCACTTCGCGGTAGATGGTTGAGAGGGGGGTCTCGAGGGCTTCCGCCACTGAAGCGAGGATCTCGCTCGAGGCTTCTTTCTGCCCGCGCTCGACCTCACTCAGGTACCCGAGTGCAACCGAGGCGCGACCCGCGACCTGCCGGAGCGTGTGCCCCTTGCGCAGGCGCACATCGCGCAGGACTTCACCGATCTCTTGACGCGCTAGGACCATAGCGGGGTCCTCCTTACTGCCGTGTGCCAAGAACTGTAACTTACGAGACTTCGTGGAGACTTCGTCACGCTGAGAACAACCAAGCAAACCTCGATGGTATTCCTGAAAGAAAGCCGAATGTTGAGGCGATGCGACTCAACCTTCGCGTGGCTCAGATCACGATACCTCGTCAGTGTTCCACGAGCATTTCGAGCACGTTGTGAACAGCGGCCTCGACCGTCGCCCCACGCACGCGCTGCCGACTGCCCTCTGGGTCGTCGAGTCGAACGAGCGAGGAGAAGTCCAGGTCGATCACCCGATCGCCGAAGAGCGAGGAGATGCCCACGAACACGATGCCGGGCGCTCGCCCGGCCTGCGGCTGCGGACCGGCGACCCCCGTCGTCGACAGCCCGATGTCAAGGCGATCGGCGCGACCCGCTGCGAGCGCTGTCCGAGCTCCGAGCGCCATCGCCGCAGCGACGTCGGGATCGACCGGGCCCCGCTCCGCGAGCAGGTCTTCGTCGACGCCGAGCAGCGAGTGCTTGAGCTCTGTGCGATATGCGACGATTCCGCCTGCCAGCGACGCCGAGATCCCAGGGATCTTCACGAGTTCGGCGACGAGCGCCCCGCCGGTCAGGGACTCCGCGACGCCGATGCTGAGGCCGGCTTCGAGGAGGACACGCCCCAGCTCGACCGTCTGTGGGAGTGCTGGTGTGATTCCGCCGGTCATCGCAGGGTGCTCCCATCATCGGCCCGCAGTTGGGGCGCCTTCTTCTTCTGTGGCCGGTAGGCCTCCCACAGGTAGTCGAGACCAGACCACACCGTGAGGATGAACGCCGCGGACATGAGGATCCCGTTGACCCAGTGCACCCAATCCCCGAACACGACCCAGAGCGGGAGCAGGGCGAGCGAGATGGCGATGGCCTGGACCAGGGTCTTGAGCTTCCCGCCGCGTCCGGCCGGGAGCACGCGCTTCTTGGCGACGGCGAGACGCCAGAAGGTGATGCCGAGCTCGCGGACGAGGATGATGATCGTCACCCACCACGGCAGCTCTCCGAGTACAGACAGCATGACGAGTGCCGTGCCGGTCAGCGCCTTGTCTGCGATGGGGTCGAGCAGCTTGCCGAGGTCCGTGATGAGGTTCCTGCTGCGCGCGATGTGCCCGTCGAGGCTGTCGGTGGCGATCGCGACGATGAAGAGCACCGCGGCCGCCCAACGCCAAGGGCCGTCGCTCGATTCGTCGAGGAGGAGGAACCAGACGAAGACCGGCACGAGCAGGATGCGCGCGATGGTGATGAGGTTCGGCACGCACCAGTTGCTCACCGGTCCATCGCCCCCGCGGAGTATTCGGCCGGTCATCGTTGTGCCTCTCGCTAGTCGCGCCCTGTCAGACTCCAGGCGTCGTCGTCGCCGCTCTCGGCTTCGACTTCTTCCAGCCCATCGTATTGGGCCGCGACGGCGTCGAACGACGCGGCCATGCCATCCTGCTCGGCCATCGACGCGGAACTCGCTGCCGGAGCACCTGCCGCCGGGTCCTGGCCGCGGATGCGCGCGAGCACGCCGGGCAGCTCCTCGGCGGTGACAAGGACGTCTCGTGCCTTGGAACCCTCGGAGGGACCGACGATCTCTCGCGATTCCATGAGGTCCATGAGCCTGCCGGCCTTCGCGAATCCGACGCGCAGCTTGCGCTGCAGCATCGAGGTCGAGCCGAACTGCGAGTTCACGACCAGCTCGGCGGCCGCGAGCAGGAGCTCGAGATCGTCGCCGATGTCGGCATCGATCTCCTTCTTCTCCACGACCTGCGCGACGTCGGCTCGATACTCGGGCTGCGCCTGGCGCTTGACGTGCGCCACGATCTCCATGATCTCCTTGTCGTTGACCCAGGCACCCTGCACACGGGCGGCCTTGTTGGCTCCCGATGGGAGGAAGAGGGCGTCGCCCTGGCCGATGAGCGACTCGGCGCCGACCTGGTCGAGGATGACGCGCGAGTCGGTGGAGCTGGTCACCGCGAACGCGAGTCGGCTCGGCACGTTGGCCTTGATGAGACCGGTGACGACATCGACGCTGGGGCGCTGCGTCGCGAGTACGAGGTGGATTCCGGCGGCACGCGCGAGCTGGGTGATACGGACGATCGAGTCCTCGACGTCGCGCGGGGCGACCATCATGAGCTCGGCGAGCTCGTCCACCACGACGAGCAGGTAGGGGTACGGCTTGAGCTTCCGCTTCGAGCCCTCAGGGAGGACGATGCCGCCCGAGCGGATGGCCGCGTTGAAGTCGTCGACGTGGCGGTAGCCGAAGCTCTCGAGGTCGTCGTAGCGCATCTCCATCTCCTTCACGACCCACTGCAGCGCTTCCGCCGCCTTCTTGGGGTTCGTGATGATGGGGGTGATGAGGTGCGGGACACCGCTGTACGGCGTGAGCTCGACGCGCTTCGGGTCGACGAGGACCATTCGCACCTCGGCCGGGGTCGCGCGCATGAGCAGCGACACGATCATGGAGTTGACGAAGCTCGACTTTCCGGCCCCCGTGGCACCCGCCACGAGGAGGTGCGGCATCTTGGCGAGGTTCGCGAGCACGAAGCCGCCCTCGACGTCCTTGCCGACGCCGATCGTCATGGGGTGGCGCGCTGCGATCGACTCCGGGGACTGCAAGACGTCTCCGAGCGAGACCACCTCGCGGTCGGAGTTCGGGATCTCGACCCCGATGGCACTCTTTCCTGGAATCGGCGAGAGGATGCGCACCTGATTGCTCTTGACCGCGTAGGCGATGTTGTTGGAGAGCTGGGTGACGCGCTCGACCTTGACGCCGGGGGCCACCTCGACCTCGTAGCGCGTGACGGTCGGGCCGCGCGAGAAGCCCGTGACCTTGGCATCGACCTTGAACTGCGCGAACGTCGAGTTGAGCGCCTCGACGATGAGGTCATTGGCTTCGGTGCGCGCGAGCGCCGGCGCACCGCGCGAGAGCATCGATTGCACCGGGAGGCTGTACGCCTGGCCCGGGGCGCCCGCGTCGCGGGAATCCCACTGCTCGGCCCCGTCTTCCGCCGAGGCCGAGGCCTCTGCCGTCGCTGCTGTCGGCGCCGGTGTGGCCGGCGCCGCGGCTGCGGGCGGCCCGAAGAGGTCGGCGAACTCGTCCGGATCGGTCGGCGTCGAGTCGTCCTGGATACCCGTGGCCGAGAAGAGCGTGGGCTCGGCGACGTCGATGACATCGGTGGCGTCGTCCATCCGCACTCCGGAGAGGACCGCGGTCGGCTGCGGTCCGGTGACCGCGTTGTCCGGGTCCTCGGAGGTGAGACCGCGCAGGACGGTCGTCGTCGCCTCCGGGTCGATGCGGTGGTGCTCGTGCTTCTTCGTGTCGGCGACGGCGGTGTCGTACGGCTGCTCCTCGTAGTCGATGTCCTCTTCGCGGCCGGAGTCGTTGCGTCGCCACCACGGGAGGCGGTCCGACTCGGACGAGCGACCGCGGTCGTCTCCGCCGAGCAGGCTCTCATCGTCGCCGGACGCCGCCTTGCCGGCCTTCGCTGCGCGGGCGTGGGCTGCGGACTCCTCGTCGATGCCGAACATCCAGGCCCACAGCTCGCGAAGCCTGACGACGACCTTGTGCGGAGGGGTCTTCGTGATGATGAAGACGGAGAGCAGGATGAGGAGACCCGCGACGATGGCCGCACCGATGGGGGTGATGACCACGCCGAGAGTGCCGCCGAGGAGCCAGCCGAGGACTCCACCGCCAAGGGCGAGCGCTGGCATGCCGTTGACGGGGTCAGGGCTGTCCGCGAGCACGTGGCAGATCGCGGAGCTCGAGACGATTCCGAGGAAGAGGCCGACGCCGATGCGCCCGTTGTCGCTCACTGAGGACGGATGCCGGAAGAGCCAGAGCGCGAAGAACGCGAGCACGACGGGCAGCGCGTAGGAGACGCGGCCGAAGAAACCGCCGAACGTGTAGTCGTTCAAGGCCGTGGCGACCCCGTTCCCGGGGAAGAACCAGACGACCACGCCGCCGATGACCGCGAGCAGGAGGAGCAGGAACGGGAATCCGTCGCGCCGTTGGTCTTTCTCGAGCGTCTCGGGCCCGAGCGCCCGAGCGGTCTGGCCGGCGACGTTCGCGGCGGCCATCCAGGCACGGGTCGCGATGCCCGGCTTCTCGGTCTCCGCCGGCGCCTTCGCGGCTGCCGCGCTCGCCCGCTTCTTGGGCGCGGGGGTTCGCTTGGTGTTGGACGGAGTTGTGGCCATGGTGCCCAAGGTACCTGCGGCCACCGACAGGATCGAGGATGACGCCCCGAGAGCCGCCGAGATCGGCGACTCTCGGGGCGTCAGCTCAGGCCTCGATGACCACCGGGATGATCATCGGGTGACGGCGGTGCTTCGTGTTGACCCAGCGGCCGATCGTGCGTCGCACGACCTGCGAGAGCTGGTAGGAATTCGAGTTGCCCGCCTCGACGGCTTCCTTGAGCGCCTTCTGGATGCCCGGGATGATGTCGTCGAAGACAGCCTCATCCGGTGCGAACCCGCGGGCGTGGATCTCCGGACCGACGAGGATGTTGCCGGTGGCCGCCTCGACGACGGTGAAGATGGAGATGAACCCCTCTTCAGCGAGGATGCGGCGGTCCTTGAGATCGGCGTCCGTGATCGTGCCGACCGTCGATCCGTCGACGTAGATGAAGCCGATGTCGAGCTGCGCGACCTGGCGTGCGACGCCGTCCCGCATGTCGATGACGGCGCCGTTCTCGACGACGAGCACGTTCTCGTCCGCGATGCCGGACTTCTTCGCGATCTCGGCGTTGGCGACGAGGTGGCGGATCTCGCCGTGCACGGGCATGACCTGACGCGGCTGCAGGATGTTGTAGCAGTAGAGCAGCTCGCCAGCCGCGGCGTGACCGGACACGTGCACGTTCGCGTTCGCCTTGTGCACCACGTTCGCGCCGAGCTTGATGAGCGCGTTGATGACGCGGAACACCGAGTTCTCGTTGCCGGGGATGAGGCTCGAGGCGAGGATGACGGTGTCGTCCTCCCCCACCTCGATGGCGTGCGTCTTGGACGCGATGCGGCTGAGGACGGCCATGGGCTCGCCCTGAGACCCCGTCGACATGAAGACGATTTGGTCGTCGGGCAGCTTGAGCGCCTTCTTGTGGTCGATGAGCACGCCCTGCGGCACGTTGAGGTAGCCGAGCTCGGATGCGATGCCCATGTTGCGCACCATGGAGCGGCCCATGAGCGCGACGCGGCGGCCGTTGGCCGCGGCGGCGTCGATGACCTGCTGCACGCGGTGCACGTGACTCGAGAAGCTCGCGACGACGACCTTGCCCTTGGTCCGCGAGATGACGTCCTCGATGACCGGGCCGATGTTGCGCTCGGTCGGAGTGAAGCCAGGGACCTCGGCGTTGGTGGAGTCGGCCATGAAGAGGTCGATGCCCTCCTCGCCGAGACGAGCGAAGGCGCGGAGGTCCGTGAGGCGACCGTCGAGCGGCAGCTGGTCCATCTTGAAGTCGCCCGTGTGGAGCACCGTGCCGGCGTCCGTGGTGATGTGCACGGCGAGCGCATCCGGGATGGAGTGGTTCACGGCCACGAACTCGAGCGTGAAGGGCCCCATCTCCTCGATCTGCCCTTCGGCGACCGTGAGCGTGTACGGCTTGATGCGGTGCTCCTTGAGCTTCGCCTCGACGAGGGCGAGCGTCAGCGTGGAGCCGATGAGCGGGATGTCCGGCTTGAGTCGGAGGATGTACGGCACCGCTCCGATGTGGTCCTCGTGGCCGTGGGTCAGCACGATGCCGACGACGTCGTCCAGACGAGCGCGGATCGAGTCGAAGTCGGGCAGGATCAGGTCGACGCCGGGCTGCGTCTCTTCTGGGAAGAGCACGCCGCAGTCGACGATGAGGATCTTGCCGTCGATCTCGAACGTCGCCATGTTGCGGCCGACTTCGCCCAGACCGCCGAGCGGGATGATCCGCATCGAGCCTGGTGCGAGCTTGGGAAGGTGTTCGGTCTTCGTCATATGAGCCTTTGGGAAATCAGCGTTGCCGCTGGTGAGGTGAGGGTCGAATCAGCGGGTTGTGCCTGGGATGCGCGGGAGCGCACCACCCGCGGCCGCGTTGCGGTCAGGCCGGAAGTTCGTGAAGCTCGCGCCTTCGACGTCGCGAACCAGGTCGAGCTCGTCCTCGATGAGGGCGGCTTCCCACTCCTCCGGGCCGACGAGCGGCAACCTGACGCGGGGGGACTGGATGCGGCCGAGGCCGTGCAGGATGTACTTGGTCGCCACGGTGCCCGGGACGTGGGTCATGGTGGCCCGCACGAGCGGCTCGAGGCGCTGGTGCGCGTCCGTCGCCGTGCGGAGGTCGCCCGCGTTGACGGCGTCGACCATCATGCGGTAGGGCTGCGACGCGATGTTCGCGGTCACGCCGATGAGGCCCGTCGCGCCGATCGAGAGCAGCGGGAGCGTGTTGGCGTCGTCTCCCGAGAAGTAGAGCAGCTCGGTCTGGTTGAGCACGCGGGACACCTGCGCGAGGTCGCCCTTCGCGTCCTTCACCGCGATGATGTTCGGGTGCTTGGCGAGGCGGAGGATCGTCTCGTAGGTGATCGGGATGCCCGTGCGGCCCGGGATGTCGTAGAGGATGAGCGGCAGGTCCGTGGCGTCAGCGATCATGCGGAAGTGCGTGAGCACGCCAGCCTGGGTCGGCTTGTTGTAGTACGGGGTGACGGCCATGACGCCGTCGGCGCCGGCATCCGCCGACTGCTTCGCGAGCTGGATGGCGTGCGCCGTCTCGTTCGACGGTCCACCCGTGATGATCTTCGCGCGCCCGGCCGAGACCTCCTTGCCCACGACGACGAGCTTGAGCTTCTCGGCGTCGGTGAGCGTCGACGTCTCACCGGTTGTACCGGTGACGACGATGCCGTCAGCGCCGGCCGAGATGACGTCGTCGATGTGCTTCTCGACTCCCGCCCAATCGACTTCGCCGTCGTGTGTCATCGGAGTCACGAGTGCAACGAGCACCTGGCCGAAAGGGTTGTCCTGTTCCATCACGTCTCTCAGGCTACTTCCACTAGGTAAAGACTGGGTCTTGTTGTCGAGCTTGCTATTTCTTCTTCTCCACGTCGCCGCTCAGCGCCGCGATGAAGGCTTCCTGCGGCACTTCCACGCGCCCGACCATCTTCATGCGCTTCTTGCCGGCCTTCTGCTTCTCCAGCAGCTTGCGCTTGCGGGAGATGTCGCCGCCGTAGCACTTCGCGAGCACGTCCTTGCGGATGGCGCGGATCGTCTCGCGGGCGATGATGCGGGCGCCGATGGCGGCCTGGATGGGCACTTCGAACTGCTGGCGCGGGATGAGCTTCCGGAGGCGCTCGGTCATCAGCAGCCCGTAGGCGTACGCCTTGTCCTTGTGGATGACGGCGCTGAACGCGTCGACGCGCTCGCCCTGCAGCAGGATGTCGACCTTCACGAGGTCGGCGACCTGGTCTCCCATGGGCTCGTAGTCGAGGGACGCGTACCCCTGCGTCCGGCTCTTGAGCTGGTCGAAGAAGTCGAACACGATCTCGCCGAGCGGCATGGAGTAGCGCAGCTCGACACGCTCCTCGCTGAGGTAGTCCATGCTGATGAGCGTCCCGCGCTTGCCCTCGCACAGCTCCATGATCTTGCCCACGTAGTCCTTCGGAGCGAGGATCGCGGCGCGCATCATCGGCTCGCGGACCTCGAGGATCTTGCCCTCTGGGTACTCGCTCGGATTCGTGACGGTGTGGAGCTGCTTGTCCTCCGTCTTGACCTCGTAGACGACCGAGGGCGCGGTCGTGATGAGGTCGAGGTCGAACTCGCGCATGAGGCGCTCGGTGACGATCTCCAGGTGGAGCAGGCCGAGGAAGCCGACGCGGAACCCGAAGCCGAGCGCCACCGACGTCTCGGGCTCGTAGTTGAGCGCGGCATCCGAGAGCTTGAGCTTGTCCAGCGCCTCGCGGAGCTCGGGGTAGTCGCCAGCGTCGATCGGGTACAGGCCGGAGAAGACCATGGGCTTCGGCTCCGTGTAGCCGGGAAGCGGGTCATCGGATGGACGCGTGCTGCCCGTCACGGTGTCACCCACCTTCGAGAGACGCACGTCCTTCACGCCCGTGATGAGGTAGCCGACCTCGCCGACCCCGAGGCCCTTGGCCACGGTGGGCTCCGGCGACGAGACGCCGATCTCGAGCATCTCGTGCGTGGAACCCGTCGACATCATCTTGATCTTGTCGCGCGCCTTGAGCTCGCCGTCGACGACGCGGACATACGTGACGACGCCGCGGTAGGCGTCGTAGACCGAGTCGAAGATCATCGCGCGAGCGGGGGCATCCGCCACACCGACCGGTGCCGGGATGCGCTCGACGACACGGTCGAGCAGCTCCTCGACGCCCATTCCGGTCTTGCCGCTCACACGCAGCACGTCGTCGGGGTCGCCGCCGATGAGGTTCGCGATCTCCGCCGCGAAGCGCTCGGGGTCGGCGGCAGGGAGGTCGATCTTGTTCAGGACGGGGATGATCTCGAGGTCGTTCTCCATCGCCAGGTACAGGTTCGCGAGCGTCTGGGCCTCGATGCCCTGCGCCGCATCCACCAGCAGGATGGCTCCCTCGCACGCCGCGAGCGAGCGCGAGACCTCATAGGAGAAGTCGACGTGGCCGGGCGTGTCGATCATGTTGAGCGCGAACGTGTCGCCCTCGACGGCCCACGGCATGCGGACCGCCTGGCTCTTGATCGTGATGCCGCGCTCCCGCTCGATGTCCATCCGGTCGAGGTACTGTGCACGCATGGCGCGGTCGTCGACGGAGCCCGTGAGCTGCAGCATTCTGTCGGCCAGGGTGGACTTGCCGTGGTCGATGTGAGCGATGATGCAGAAATTGCGGATCCGGGCGGGGTCGGTCTGAGCCGGCTCGAGCGGAGTGGAGGCGCGTGGTGACATGGTGTCGCCTATTCTCCCATGAGCCGCGCACCCAGCGCTCATCGCCCGGTGCTTCAGCGCGCAGCCAGCGTCCGCACCGCCAGAGAACGGCCCAGGAAGGCACCACCGCATGAGTCTCATCCGCCTCAACGACGTCGAGGTCGGCTTCGGCCCCTCCCCAGTGCTCAAGGAGATCTTCCTCACCCTCGACCGGGGCGATCGAGTCGGGCTCATCGGCCAGAACGGCTCAGGGAAGTCGACGCTGCTGAAGCTCATCCTCGAACAGGTCTCGCCCGACACGGGCACCGTCTCGATCGATGACGGCGTGCGCATCGGCTACTTCTCGCAGTTCTCCGAGCTGGACGGCTCGTCGACGATCCTCGACACGCTGGAGACTCTCTTCTCGCACGTCCACGACATGGAGGCGGAGCTCGCCGAGATCGACGCCGGCATCGCCGCCGAGCCAGACGCCGATACGCTCGACCGCCTCATCCTGCGCCAATCCGAGCTCTTCGAGGAGATGGACCGCGCGGACGGCTGGGACTACAAGCGCCACATCGACACCGCCCTCACGAAGCTCGGCTTCAACGAGGCACACCGCACGAGCCCCATCGAGCAGCTCTCCGGCGGCTGGCGCAACCGCGCAGCGCTCGCCAAGCTCCTGCTCGAGCAGCCCGACGTGCTGCTCCTCGACGAGCCCACCAACTTCCTCGACGTCGCAGGCGTCGAGTGGCTCGAGACCTGGTTCCGCTCGTTCCGCGGCGCCGCGATCATCGTGTCGCACGACCGCACGTTCCTGGATGCGGTGGTCACGCGCATCCTCGAGGTCGAGAACCTGCACCTGCACGAGTACCCGGGTGACTTCGGCGAGTACGTCATCCAGAAGCAGTTCCGGCTCAAGACCCTGCAGGCGCAGTTCGTCCACGAGGCCGAGCTGCTCGCCTTCGAGGCGGAGGGCATCTCCGACCGCCGCGAAGCAGCGAAGGCTGGCGGCAAGGGACTCGGGAAGCGCCTCTCGAGCATCAAGAAGAAGCGAGCGCCGCGGCCCGTCGACGAGATCGTGACCGAGATCTACGGCTCCCTGCACGTCAAGGATGTGCTCGCCCGTGTCTCGGGCCTCGGCAAGAGCTACGGCGACCGGACCCTCTTCGACGACGTGACCTTCGAGGTGCACCGCGGCGACCGCATCGCCGTCATCGGGCCCAACGGCAGCGGCAAGTCGACGCTCCTGCGCGTCCTCACGGGCGAGGAGTCCGGCGACGTCGGCCGGGTCGACTGGCCGAACGGCGTGAAGGTCGTCTCGTACAACCAGGTGCTCGCGGAGCTCGACGAGTCCGACACCGTGTCGCACTCGGTGAACGCCATGCCGGACAGCATCGCGCTGCGGGCGACGAAGAAGTCCGTCGCCCGGTTCCTCAGCATGTTCCGCTTCAGCGAGGCCGAGCTGAAGTCCCGCATCGGCACCCTCTCCGGTGGCCAGCGGGCGCGAGTCGCGATGGCGCAGTGCCTGCTGTCGGGCGCATCCGTGCTGGTGCTCGACGAGCCGACGAACCACCTCGACCTGCCGAGCACGCAGGTCATGGAGCGCGCGCTCGTGCACTTCCCCGGCGCCGTCATCGTCGTCAGCCACGACCGGTTCTTCATCGACAAGGTCGCCACGGGGACCGTCGTGTTCGGCACGAGAACTGATGCTCCGGCCGAGCTCGAGATCACCATCGCCGATTCAGGTACCGACGTCGCCTGAAGCCTGGTAGAGTTTCTGTTTGGCTTACGCGTCGCCCACTCGGCGCGGATTGGCGGCACGGCCCTCTTCCGTGCGGCACCGTTCCAGTACACCTTCCTGTAAGAAAGAAGCAACGTGGCAAATATCAAGTCGCAGATCAAGCGCATCGGCACCAACCGCAAGGCGACCGAGCGCAACCGCGCCTACAAGAGCGAACTCCGCACGGCTATCCGTCGCGTTCGCTCGGCTGTCTCCGAGGGCAACAAGGAGCAGGCTGAGCTCGCGCTCACCTTCGCTGCCAAGAAGCTCGACAAGGCCGTCTCCAAGGGCGTCATCCACAAGAACCAGGCAGCGAACCGCAAGTCGGCCATCGCCAAGACGGTCGCAGCGCTCTAAGCCTCCTGTCATGCCGACATCGACCCCCGCATCCTCTTCCGAGGTGCGGGGGTCGATTCGTCGTATCGCGCTCCTGCAGAGCATCAACCTCGGCCAGCATCGAAAGCTGCCGATGGTCGAGCTCAAGCAAGCCCTCGAGGCCGCCGGGCACACCAACCTGGCGACGGTCCTGCAGACGGGCAACGTGCTGCTCGACGCTCCGGCAGCCGTCACGAACGCCGCGCTCGGGACACAGCTCCGGACCGAGATCGCGGCCGCCTTCGACCTCGATGTGCCCACGCTCATCCGCGACGCCGACGAGTGGCGGGCGGTCGTCGAACACGATCCGTTCCGCCAGTTCGATCCCCACCCGAGCCGATTCGTCGTCGTGTTCTGCGCCGAGCCGCCGTTGGAGCGTGTCGAGGCGATGCTCGAGGGCGTCGACCTCAAGGACGATCGCTGGGTTGCGCGTGGACGCGAACTCTACGTGTCCTGCCCGAACGGGCAGATCGAGAGCCCGGTGCTGCAGCGCCTCGGACGGCCGAAGAGCTCCGACACGTCGAGCGGGCCAGCAACGGTGCGCACCTGGGGCACGGTGCTGCGAGTCGCGGCCAAGCTCTAGCGTCAGTGGGGCCCGGGTGCGCGGCTGCGGTCAGACGTCGCGCAGGGCGATGCAGCGCAGCATCCGCTCCACGGCGAACTGCGGGTCTCTCCCCGCCCCCTTGACGGCGTGATCGGTCTCCGCGACCAGCGTGATGGCTCGGCCGAGGGATGCGTCGTCCCAGTCACGGAGCTCGCGACGAGCCTGGCCGACCTGCCAGGGCGACGCGCCTGCGCGGCTGGCGATCTGCGCGTCCGAGCCGCTGAGTCCCTGCACCTTCGCCATGATGCGCAGCTTCGAGGCGACGGCCGAGACGATGGGCACCGGGTGCAGGCCCGTCGAGAACCCATGGCGCACCAGCGCCAGTGCGTCGCGGACCCGCCCAGCGAGTGCGGCATCCGCGATCTTGAATCCGGTCGTCTCGACGCGGCCGCCGAAGTACTTGTCGACGTGCTCGTCCGTGATGGTGTCGCTCGTGACGGTCAGCAGCTGGCGGGCAGCGCC
This sequence comes from Pseudoclavibacter sp. RFBG4, assembly GCF_002931515.1. Lineage (NCBI taxonomy): Bacteria > Bacillati > Actinomycetota > Actinomycetes > Micrococcales > Microbacteriaceae > Pseudoclavibacter > Pseudoclavibacter sp. RFBG4. The sequence goes on from NZ_PSYC01000026.1 coordinate 59,403, forward strand.
GATGAGCTCAGCGAGGTCGGTGTTGAATGCGGCGACAAGCAGCGAGGCCGCCTGCGGCTCGATGCGTCGGCCCGCGTTGCGCACCTCGGCGACGACGACGTCCACGAGCTCGCTCGGCTTCGGCTTCTGGCAGTCGATCTCGACGGCGACGTCCTTCGCGCCCCGCACGGCGTCCAGGAGCTTCTTCCCGCGCACTCCCCCGCCGTGCCGGAGCACGAGCGTCGCGCCTTCGACGGGCATCTTCGTGTAGGCGACCACGTCGGCGATGAGGGCGTCCGTGCACTGCTGCACGCCTCGGATGATGACCAGGCGCGGTTCGAAGAACAGCGATGGGCTGACGAGGGTCGTGAGGTGCCCGCCCGCGTAGCCGGAGGCTTCGATCTCCGTGATCTCGAGGTCCGGTGACTCTGCCCGGAGCACGTCGCGGAGCCGCGTGATCGCGGTCTCTGCGAAGTAGTCCTCTGGGCCGCTCACGAGCACGATGCCAGCAGGCCGCACCTCCCGGTGGGTGAGGACGGGGATCGCCCTCTTGGGGGTGCTCGCCCGCTTCGCCTGTGCCATAGCTCAATGGTAACGACGCGCATCTGGCCGTGCGACCGAGACCCCGATCTGTCGAACCGGGCTAGGAGGATTCGACGCGTCGATTGTGGGCGGCGAGGATCAGCGGATACGGCGCCACGGCCACGGCCGCCGCGATCACCAGGAGGAGCAGGTCGACGCGGGGGTCCCATCCCAGTTGAGCGATTCCGGCGCACGCCACCCCGAAACCTCCGAACTGGAGCCACCAGTGCCCCCGCGGAAGCGTGAGACCGGGTGCGGCCCCGACGGGCCCGAACTTCACCCTCCGCTTCCCGTTCGCGCGCGAGACCCGGGCGGCACTCCAGGCGAACAGACCTGCAGCACCGGCGATGAGGAGCCAGCCCACGAGAACGACCATGCTTCGACGAGACCAGGTCAGCCTGACCGCGCCCTGAGTGCGCGCGACGGCACAGGTCGCCTGCGGGCTCGCTGCGCCGTGGCGACTCCCGCCACCGCGGGAGGGTCAGAACCTCCGTGACCTCCCTCGCCGATGACGATGGTGCCGAGCTCGTCGGTGCGCAGCGGCCGCGTGCCTGCCGCGGTGAGCATCCCGAGGGCCGCGTCCGTCGGGTGGCCGTAGCCGTTGTCTGCTCCCACCGAGACGAGTCCGATCGACGAGGAGAGCTCTTCGTAGAGCTGCGCGCTCTGGTCGCGCGAGCCGTGGTGCGCCATCTTGACGATGTCGGCACGCGGGTGCGGGTGCTCGCGCAGCAGGCCGCGCTGTGCCTCCTCTCCCAGGTCGGCGAGGGCGGCGAGCGACAGGCAGACCGTCACGCAGGACGTCGTCGGTTCGAGCAGCGTCACGAGACTCCCCTCGTTGCCACCGACACTCGCCGGTTCTCCGCCGCTCCCGCGCTTCGGCCACAGGACGCTCCATGCGAGGTCGCCGAGCGTCCAGGAGTCGCCACTCGCGGCATAATGCACCTGGGCGCCGGCCACCCGCAGTTCGTCGACGAGCGGCTCCGCTCGCGCCTCGGCGGTATCGGGGACGACAAGCGACCCGACGCCGACACCGGACTCGAGCAACGCCGTCGCCGCCCCGGTGTGGTCCAGATCGAAGTGCGTGAGCACGAGCAGACGCAGCTCGTCGACGCCGAGTGTCTCGAGGCAGGCCAGCAGCGCGTCAGGCTCCGCGCCGGTGTCGATGAGCGCCGAGCCGCTCCACGTGGTGACGAGCAGCGCATCCCCCTGTCCGATATCGCACGCCGCATAGCGCCATGCACTTGGGATGCTCCTGCTGAGGTGGACCGCCTGCCCGATGACCGTGCCGACATATGCCACCAGGGCGACGCAGAGCAGGAGAGCCAGCCACGCTCTCCAACGGTGGAGCAGGACGATGAGCGCGACGACGACGGCGAGACAGAGCAGCGCCCCCGGGAGTCCGCCAGGCCACGGCAGCAGCGCCCCGGGCCAGTCACTGACCGCCATCGCCACGAGTCCGATCCACTGCGCGGGCAGCCAGGCAACCCACAGAAGCGCCTGGCCGAGCCAGGGAGCGGCCCACAGGAGCAGGCAGCCGACCAGCCCGACGAGCGTCGCCACGGGCGCTGCCGGGGCAGCCAGCACGTTCGCGAGAATGCCGTAGAACGGCAATTCCGGGGTCAGGAGCAGCAGCACCGGCTGACACGCGAGCTGCGCCGAGGCCGGCACGGCGAGCATGAGCGCGACGGGCCGCGGCATGATGCGTGCGAGGCGGTCGCCGATCGGGTTCGCGAGTGTCAGCAGCCCGACCGTCGCGAGCACCGAGAGCGCGAAGCCGTAGTCTCGGCTCCGCCAGGGGTCGGCGACGAGCACGACCACCGTGGCGAGGGCGACGAGCGCAAGACCTGTCGACCGACGCGGAGTGGCTTCGAGCACCAGGACGACCATGGCCATGATGCTCGCCCGGATGACGCTGCCCTCCGGGGTGACGAGCGCCACGAACACGGCGAGAACCGCTGCTGCGAGCGCGAGGCGCACTCCTCGCCGCAGCCCGCAGAGGCGAGCGAGGACCAGGGTCGCGGCGACCACGACCGCGCAGTTCGCCCCCGAGACAGCCGTGAGGTGCGTGAGCGCGGCCGTCTTCATCCGCTCGTCGAGCTCGGCCCCGACCAGGCGCGTGTCGCCGACGGACAGCCCCGGGAGCAGCTGCGCGCCGAGACCGGGGAGGGCTCGCGCCGCGTCGACGAACCGGTCTCGCGCCGCTGCGGTGACCTCGAGCAGCCCGCCGGGCGCGGCGACGACGTGCGCGGGAGCATCGAGGAAGACCAGAGCGGCGACGCTGTCGCCCGCGTCCGCGGGACCGAGGGCCCCCTCGAGCTCGACCCGTGAGCCAATGGCTGGGACCCGCTCCCCCGCAGGCGTCGGCACGCTCAGCTGGCCGAACGCGAGCAGCGAGGCTCCGCCGCCTCCGCTTCTCCCATCGACCTCGAACGAATCCAGGCGCACCTCGAAATGCGACGGCTCCTGCAGCTGCGCACCGGACCAGCGCCCACCGTCGTCGCCTGGAGCAGCGACGGCACCCTCCCCGACGAGGGTCGTGAGGGTGCCCGTCGCCTGCACGCGAAGCCCCTCCACGGCGCCCGTGCGAAGCGCCTCGGGAGACCTCACTGGATGCTGAGCGCCGGAGCTCACCGCGAGCAGCGCCATGACGGCCGCGACCACGGCGAACGTCGCGAGCACTGGCCGCAGACGCGCCGCGGCCAGGAGCAGGATCGCGAGCAGTGCCAGACCGATGCCGCACGACCAGGCGAGGGAGGGATACGTGACGCAGATCCAGGCGACCACCCATGCACCGGCCGCCGCCGGAACGAGACGCGCGTCTCGACCATCGAGCCGCTCGGCCAGCGCTCCCACGTTGAACATCTGAACGGCACGACCGTCACGAGTCGTCACACGGTCACCAGGTCGACGAGCCCCTCGTAGGTGGCGTCCCCGATGCCGGTGACCTCCTTGAGCTCCTCCACAGCACCGAATCCGCCGTTCTGCTCACGGTGGTCGATGATGCGCGACGACATTGCCGGTCCGATCCTCGGCAGCTCTTCGAGCTCAGCCGCAGACGCGGTGTTGAGGTTCACGAGGCCACCGCCGGCAGCACCCCCGGCGCCAGTAGTCGGCCCAGCTCCCCCTGCGACGGGCTCGGAGGGGGCCTCGCCGATCCGCGGAACCCGCAGCTGCTCGCCGTCGACGAGCGTTCGGGCCATGTTGAGGAGCGATGGGTCGGCGTCGCCGGCAAGGCCGCCCGCCGCGGCGATTCCATCGACCACCCTGGCCGTCGACGGCACCTCGTAGACCCCGGGACTCGTGACGGCCCCGACGACGTGGACCAGCAGCGTCGTCGACTCCTCTGAGCTCGGCTCCCCGACAGGCGGTTCCGTCGCGCTCAGCTGGAGGCTCTCGGTCGGCGACATCTCCCCGAGGGCACCGAGACTCGGCGTGGGACGCAGGGCCGCGAGCGTGATCGCCCCGGCGAGCACGACCAGGACCAGGACAACCGCAGCGCCGACCCCGATTCGCAGACGCGGTCGGGGCGGACGCTCGAAGAGATCTGCCAGCTCGGATTCGGACACCCCAGAACGCTACGGTCGCGTGCCTCTCCACTCAGCGTCGACCACGAGAGCTGTGGAGAGCGAGCCCCGAACAGGGGAGGTGCCTGCACAGTCGTTCGGCACCAGCCGAAGCGAGAAACCCAGCCAGAGACGGACTGGGGTGAGGTCAGTTGGGCCGAGAACGGGAAGGCAGAGGGAGCCGGACGGCAGAGCGAACGAGGGCGAAGGCCGACCGCAGGCGGGCGCGCGCGAGCTGACGCAGACGCGCCCCGCTCTCTCGAGCGGGGCGCGTCTGCGTCAGCGTGGCCGGCCTGCTAACCCTTGACCGCGATGTTCACGAGCTTCGGGGCCCGCACGATGATCTTGACGATCTCGCGGCCGTCGATGGCGGCCTGCACCTTCGGCGACGAGATCGCGAGCTGCTCGAGCGACGCCTCGTCGATCGTCGGTGGCACATCGAGGCGGTGCCGCACCTTGCCGTTGATCTGCACGACCGCCGTCACCTGGTCCTGCGTGAGCAGCGAGCGAGCCGCGGTCGGCCACTTGACGTGCGAGATGCTGCCCTCGTGGCCGAGTCGCTCCCACATGTCCTCGGCCGCGTGCGGCGCGTACATGTCGAGCACAACCGCGATGGCCTCGGCTGCCTCGCGCACGGCGGGGTCAGCCGGGCCAGCACCCGAGTCGATGGCCTTGCGCGTCGCGTTGGTGAGCTCCATGAGGCGCGCGATCACGACGTTGAACTTGAAGCCGGAGGCCAACTGCGGGATGTCGGCGAGGAAGCGGTGCGTCTCGCGGCGCAGACCGCGGTCGCCCTCGCCGAAGTCGACGCCGACGGGGCTCGTGACCTCGCCGGAGATGCGCCAGGCGCGCGCCAAGAACTTGCCGGAGCCTGCAACGGAGACATCTGCCCAATCGACGTCGTCTTCCGGCGGGCTCGCGAAGAGCATCGTCAGGCGCACGGCGTCGACGCCGTACTGGTCGAGCTCGGCCGAGAGGCTCACGACGTTGCCCTTGGACTTCGACATCTTCTTGCCGTCCATGACGACCATGCCCTGGTTGAGCAGTGCCGAGAAGGGCTCCGTGAAGTCGACGTGCCCGAGGTCGTAGAGCACCTTCGTGATGAAGCGCGCGTAGAGGAGGTGCAGGATGGCGTGCTCGACGCCGCCCACGTACTGGTCGACGGGCGCCCAGCTCGCGGCCGTCTTCTCGTCGAACGCGGCAAGCTCGTTGTTCGGCGAGAGGAAGCGGAGGAAGTACCAGGAGCTGTCGACGAACGTGTCCATCGTGTCGGTGTCACGCAGCATCGGCTCGCCCGTCTCCGGATCGACCGTGTTCACCCAGTCGGTCGCGCCGCCGAGGGGCGAGGCTCCCTTCGGGCGCAGGTCGAGCCCTTCGGCCTCGGGGAGGCGCACGGGCAGCTGGTCCAGCGGCACGGGAACCTCCTTGCCGTCCTCGCCGTGGAGGATCGGGATGGGCGTTCCCCAGTAGCGCTGGCGCGAGATGAGCCAGTCGCGGAGGCGGTAGTTCTTCGCGGCACGGCCCGTGCCACGCTCGTCGAGGAGCTCGATGGCCGCCTGGATGCCCGAGCGCTTCGAGAGCCCGTCCAGCGGTCCCGAGTTGGTGAGGCGTCCGTCGCCGGACAGCGCTTCCCCGGTCTTGGCGGGGTGGAGGTCTTCGAACTCCGGCATCGACCCGTCTTCGGGGATGATCGGGATGACACCCGTGACGGCCTGCGTGACGTCGACGACCACCTTGACGGGCAGGTCGAACGCGCGGGCGAAGTCGAGGTCGCGCTGGTCGTGTGCGGGCACCGCCATGATCGCGCCCGTGCCGTAGTCGGCGAGCACGTAGTCGGCGGCCCAGATCGGCAGGCGCTCGCCGCTCAGGGGGTTGATGGCGAAGCGACCGAGATCGACGCCGGTCTTGGGGCGGTCGCTCGACTGGCGGTCGATGGAGTCGAGCGCGCGGGTGTCGGCGAGGTACTTCGCGAAGCGCTCGCGAACCTCGTCGCTTGCGCCCTCGGCGAGCTCGGAGGCGAGGTCGGAATCGGGGGCCACGACCATGAACGTCGCGCCGTAGAGCGTGTCGGGGCGCGTCGTGAAGACGGTGACGGGCTCATCCCGCCCCTCGACGACGAAGTCGACGTCAGCGCCGAGCGAGCGCCCGATCCAGTTGCGCTGCATCGTGATGACCTTCTGCGGCCAGTGCCCCTCGAGCTGGTTGAGGTCATCGATGAGCCGGTCTGCGTAGTCGGTGATCTTGAAGTACCACTGGTTGAGCTTCTTCTTCACGACGATCGCGTCGCAGCGCTCGCAGTGCCCGTCGATGACCTGCTCGTTGGCGAGCACCGTCTGGTCGTTGGGGCACCAGTTCACGTCGGAGTACTTGCGGTACGCGAGACCTCGCTCGTACATCTGCAGGAACAGCCACTGGTTCCAGCGGTAGTACTCGGGGTCGGAGGTGTGGATGACGCGGTCCCAGTCGAAGGACGCCGCGTATCGCTTCATCGACGCGCGCTGCTGCGCGATGTTCTCGTACGTCCAGTCCTTGGGGTCGCCACCGTTCTTGATGGCGGCGTTCTCGGCCGGCAGTCCGAAGGAGTCCCAGCCGATGGGGTGCAGGACGTTGAAGCCCTGGTGGCGCCAGTAGCGAGCGACCGCGTCGCCGAGTGCGTACTGCTCGGCGTGCCCCATGTGCAGGTCGCCCGACGGGTACGGGAACATGTCGAGGACGTACTTGCGCGGGCGATCGTCACCCTGGAGGTTCGTCGCGAAGGGCTGCAGCTTGTCCCACTCAGCCGACCACTTCGCCTCGAGAGCCTTGAAGTCGTATTCCTGGGGCTCAGCGCCTGTCGCTTCGGTCACAGATTTCTTCTTTCGCGTTGCCGGTTGCTGCACGGAGGGTGGTTCTCGTCGCGGTCGTCTGGCGTCGTCGCGAAGCGCGGGGCTCCTCGCGTCGGACACCAACGACCAAGACTACTCGCCGACGAGCCGAAGCGCGCGTGTGACGAGGGCGGGGTCGAGCGGGGTGTGCGAGATGATCACGACGGAGCGCTGGTCACCGGATGCGGCGAGCAGCTCGGCGACGAGCCTGTCGGCGAGACCCGGGTCGACGTTGGCCGTCGGCTCGTCGAGGATGAGCACCGGGAAGTCGGCCAGGAGGCCGCGGGCGAGCGCGATGCGCTGCGCCTGACCGCCGGAGACGAGCGCGCCGTGCTCGCCGACGCGTGCCTCCAGCCCACCCCGCTCGTCGAGCCATTCGCCGAGGCCGACGCGCTCGAGGACGGCGCTGAGCTCCTCGTCGTCGGCCTCCGGCTTGGCGAAGAGGAGGTTCTGCCTGATGCTCTCGTCGAAGATGTGGGGCCGTTGCTCGATGAGGCCGACGACGGACCGCACCTGCGCGGGCGCGTACGCCTTCGCCTCCACGCCGTTGACGCGGTACGAGCCCTCGTAGTCGAGGAACCGCACGAGCACGTTGGCGAGCGTCGTCTTGCCTGCACCGGATTCGCCTTCGACCAGCAGCCGATCGCCGGGAGCCAGCTCGAGCGAGACGGAGCTGATCGCGGGCTCGCACGCACCTGGCCACGCTGCCGAGACGTCTCCGAGGGTCAGCGTCACCGGCAGGCTCGGGTCGGCGCGAGGGGCGGGCAGCGGCTGAGCATCCGGGAGCTCCCTCGGCGCTGACGCCGGTGCCACATCGGCGACTCTGGCTGCGCTGGCCCTGACCTGGCGCCAGGCGGCGACCGCCTGCGGCACCTGCCCGAAGATCTCGAAGAGCGCCATCGGCACAAGCGCGATGAGGGTGAGCATCGGCGCGAGCAGCGTGCCGTCGACGGTGGGGTCGATGCCGACGGCAAGCGCGCCCGCCGTCGCGAGGCCGGAGAAGAGCATGACGAGTCCGGCGACGGCACCGCTCCCCCGCGCCCGGGAAACGAGCGCGTCGCGGAGTCTCGCGTCCGCGGCGTCCACCTCGGCGAGCTTCGCGTCGAGCGCACCGTAGGCCTCGAGCGTCTCGAAATTGGAGACGGTCTCGTAGATGCGGTCGTTGAGGGCCGCCCGGAGCGGAGCGGCCTCGCGGTCGGCGCGTCCCGAGATCGCGAGGTTGGTGGTGGTCGCGACGATCCCCGCGAGCACGAGGCAGATCGCGAGCACGAGTGCGGCCGGGGCGCTCACGAGCCAGATGCCGATGACGGCGAGCGTCGACGTGAGGCCGGCGATGATGAGCGGCTGCGCGACGCGCAGGGGCAAGAACTGCAGCTCGTCGACGTCGCTCACGAGTCGTGTCAGCAGGTCTCCACGGCGGTGCGTGGCGAGGCCAGCGGGAGCCAGCGGGATGAGACGTTCGAGCACGCCGACGCGCAGCTCGGCGAGCTGCCGGAAGGACGCGTCGTGGCCGAGCAGCCGCTCGACGTAGCGGAACGCCGCTCGCCCGATGGCGAAGGCACGCACGCCGACGATCGCGATGCCCAGGAGCAGGATGTGGATGATCTCCGACGCCCGGGTCAGCAGGTAGGCGCTCGTCGCGAGGAGCGCCACGGCGCAGATCGCGCTGAGCAGGCCGACGGCGATCGAGGGCCACAGGCGCCGAGCGGAGGGCATCGCAAGACGGAGGATCCGTCGCTCGTCGTCGGAGACGCGTTGCTGGTTCCCGGTCATGCGTTCGCTACCGTCTCGAGTCGTTCGATGGTGTGCACCGAGTCGGCGGAGGCGACGAGCGCGCGCCGGTGGCTGACGACGAGCACGGCCCGTCCTTCCTGTGCCAGGCTCCGGAAGGCGGCAGCGATGCGCTGTTCCGTTGCGGCGTCGAGCGCCGAGCTCGGCTCGTCGAAGAGCACGACGGGGCAGTCGAGTCGGCGGGCGCGCAGGAGCGTCCGCGCGAGCGCGACGCGCTGGGACTGCCCACCGGACAGACCCGCGCCCGCGACTCCGAGCATCCGTTCGCCGTCGATGAACTCGAGGCCGGCATCGGCGAGGGCCACACGGACCTCGTCTGGTGCTGCTTCCGGCTGGCCGAGTGCCACGTTCTCGGCGACGGTCCCCTCGATCAGCGAGGCCGACTGGCCCATCCAGGCGATCGCGGCCCTGCGGCGATCGCCCGTGAGCTGCTCGCCGTCGATGGTCACGGCACCCGAGGCGCCAACGGTGCCGCGCGCGACGCCGAGCAGCGTCGACTTGCCTGCGCCCGAGGGGCCGACGATCGCCGTCACCTCGCCCGGAGGCACGACGAGGCTGTAGTCGCGGAGGACCGTGCGTGTCTCGTACCCGACGGTGATGCCGGTGAAGGCGAGGCCTCGGTGCTGCAGGCCTGCGCCGATCGGGCGGCCAGCAGCGGTCGTGCGCACATCGCTCGGCGCAGGCGCCCTCTCGGCTTCCTCGATGATCGAGAACACATCGTCGGAGGCGGCGACGCCGTCCGCGGCCGCGTGGAACTGGGCTCCCACCTGACGCAGCGGCAGGTACACCTCGGGAGCGAGCAGGAGCACGAAGAGCCCGACCTCGAGCGTCATGTCCCGGTTGATGAGCTGGATGCCGATCGTGACGGCGATGAGGGCCACGGACAGGCTCGCCAGCAGCTCGAGCGCGAAGCCGGACATGAAGGAGAGCCTGAGGACCTTCATGGTCGCGACCCGATACCCGTCGGTGACTTCGCGGATGCGCGCCGGCTGGCGTTCCGCACGGCCGAAGATCTTGAGCGTCGACAGCCCTTCTACGACCTCGAGGAACCCGGTCGCGAGCGTCGACAGCGCAGTCCACTGCCGCTTCTGTACCTTCTCGGTCGCCCAGCCGATGAGGATCATGAAGACGGGGATGAGCGGCAGCGTGATGATGACCGTGATGGCGGATGGGAGGTCCCAGAGCGCCATCACGACGATCAGCACGGGAGCGGCGATCGCCGTCAGGATGAGCTGCGGGAGGTACTTGGCGAAGTACGTGTCGAGGGCACCGAGGCCTGGGCCAGCAAGCGTCGTGAGCCGGGAGCTGGAGGTGCCCGTGAGCCAGGCAGGGCCGAGCTTCGCGATGGACGCGAGCAGCTTGGAACGCAGTTCGCTTTTCACCTTCGCGGCCGCGCGTGCGGAGATGGCCTCCATCCCCCAGGTGGCCGCGCTTCTGACGGCGATCACGACGAGCAGGGCGCCGAACCACGGCAGCAGCTCAACGACGCGCTCGCCCGCGATCGCGGACACGATGAGGTGCGTGACGAGCCAGGCGAAGCCGACGATGGATGCGGTCTGGACAGCGCCGAGCGCCGCGCCGAGCACGAAGAACCTTCGTGCCGACGCGGCGTGGCTCAGGAGGCGGGGGTCGAGGGGTTTCACGGGTCAGGCGGCGACGACCGCTGGCTCCTCGTGCGCGTCTCCCGTGATCGTCTTCCTGCTGATGCGCTTGCGGAAGACCCAGAAGGTCCATGCCTGGTAGCCGAGGACGAACGGGACGATGATGAGCGCCGCCCAGCTCATGATGCCGAGCGTGTAGTCGCTGGACGAGCCGTTGGTGATCGTCAGCGGGTTGGAGGGGTCGAGCGTGTTGGGCAGCAGATTCGGGAAGAGCGAGGCGAAGAGCGTCAGCACCGCCGCGGCCACGGTCAGCGCGCCGAGCGCGAAGGCGATGCCGTCACGCCCCAGCAGCGTGCTGATGTAGGAGCCGACGAACGCGAGGACGGCGACGAGCGCGAGGGCAAGACCTGCGACCGAGAAGTGCGCGACGACGGTCCAGCCGAGGAAGGCGATCGCGAGCACTGCGACGACGACGCCGACCTTCAGCGCGAGGGATCGTGCACGGTCGCGGATGTCACCTTCCGTCTTCCGAGTGATGAACACCAGCCCATGGTAGAAGAACAGCGTGAGCGTCGTGAGCCCGCCCAGCAGGGCGTACGGGTTCAGCAGGTCGAAGAACGAGCCGATGTAGTTGAAATTCTCGTCGAGCGCGAGGCCCTGGGTGATGTTCGCGAACGCGACGCCCCAGAGGAGTGCCGGGACGGCCGAGCCGACGAAGATCATCCAGTCGAACCACCTCGTCCACTCCACGCCCTTGCCCTGGTGGCGGTACTCGAACGAGACGCCACGCACGATGAGCGCGAGCAGGATGAGCAGCAGCGGCAGGTAGAAGCCGGAGAAGATGGTCGCGTACCACTCCGGGAAGGACGCGAAGAGCGCGGCCCCAGCAACGATGACCCAGGTCTCGTTGAGGTCCCAGATGGGGCCGATCGTATTGATGAGCACTCGTCGGTCGGTGTCGTCCTTGCCGATGAACGGCAGGGCGATGCCGACGCCGAAGTCGAAGCCGTCGAGCACGAAGTAGCCGACGAAGAAGAAGGCGACGATCCAGAACCAGAGGACTTGCAGATCCATCAGTAGACGCTCGCTTTCACCTTGACGGCGGCAACGTCATCGACGGTGCCATCTGCGTTGGAATCGAAACTCGGCGGGTCCTCCTGCGCGGCCTTCAGCAGCAGCTTGACCTCGACGACGGCGAGGATCGCGTAGACGAGCGTGAAGGCGACGAGCGAGATGAGCACGCTGAGCCCGCTCACGTTGGGAGAGACGCCCGCCTCCGTCTTGAGGAGGCCGAAGACCAGCCACGGCTGGCGGCCCATCTCGGTGAAGATCCAGCCGACCGTGATGCCGAGCGTCGGGAACAGCACCGTGAGGATCGCGAGGTTCCACATCCACTTCTTCGGCGGGTTCTTCGCCTTCTTGCGCGTGACCCAGAGACCGGCGACGGCGACCGCGATGGAGGCCATGCCGAAGCCCATCATCCAGCGGAACGCCCAGTAGGTGACCCAGATGACCGGGGCGTAGTCGCCAGGACCGTAGAGCGCCGTGTACTGGGCCTGCAGGTCGTTGATGCCCTCGACGGTGCCGTCGAAGGTGTGCGTCGACAGGAAGGAGAGGAGGTAGGGGATGCGGATGGAGAACAGCTCGGACGAGCCGTCCGGGGTGCCCCACGTGAAGATCGAGAAGGAGGCGTCTGCGCCGGTCGCGGTCGTGTAGAGCGCCTCGGCCGCGGCCATCTTCATGGGTTGGGCCTCGACCATGGCGAGGCCGAGCTGGTCGCCGCTGAGCATCGTGCCGACGCCGCCGACGAGCATGAACCACAGGCCGAACTTCAGCGCTGGCTGCATGACGTCGTGGTTCTGGTCGCGCTTCAGGTGCCAGGCGGCGGTCGCGATGATGATCGCCGCACCCACCATGAGGGAGGCGAAGATCGTGTGCGGCAATGCCGCCATCGCGACGGGGTTGGTGAGCACCGCGCCGAAGTCGACGAGCTCAGCTCGCCCGTTGGCCTCGTTCATCTCGTAGCCGACCGGGTTCTGCATGAACGCGTTGGCGGCGAGGATGAAATAGGCGGAGGTCCACGTGCCGATCATCGTGAGCCAGATGGTCGCGAGATGCAGCTTCGGCGGCAGCTTGTCCCAGCCGAAGATCCACAAACCGATGAACGTGGCCTCGAGGAAGAAGGCGACGAGCCCCTCGAACGCGAGCGGCGCACCGAAGACGTCGCCGACGAAGCGGGAGTAGTCGGACCAGTTCATGCCGAACTGGAACTCCTGCACGATGCCGGTCACGACGCCCATGGCGAAGTTGATCAGGAACATCTTGCCGAAGAGCTTCGTGAGGCGGAGGTAGACGACCTTGCCTGTGCGGACCCAGGCCGTCTGCCAGATGGCGATGGCGAGGACCAGCCCGAGAGTGACGGGCACGAAGAGGAAGTGGTAGATGGTCGTGACACCGAACTGCCACCGCGCGAGTATGAGTGGATCCAGCAGGGCGTCCACAGTGCCTCCTGATGCGTCTGAGGTTGGGCGTGATGCCCCGGGATCGCAGCGCGACTCCTGGCCCAATGCTACGCCGCCCCGACTACTACATCGTGTCGAATAGGACACCCTAAGTTCTGCTGTTTTCGCCTTCGGATCAGGTACTTCTACATATTGTAGTGGATGTAACGAAATGATAACGGAGGGGAATCTCCAGGGATGCCAAAGTTCGGGCCCTAGAGTCTGCGACATGGATGCGGGGAGCAGAGCATGAACGAGCTGATCGAGACCGCCCTCCAGTACATCGAGTCCGTGCCTCCGGTGTGGCGGATCGTGCTGGTCGGCGTCGCGATCCTGCTCGAGACGAGCGTGCTCATCGGCCTCATCGTGCCCGGCGAGACGGTCCTGCTCGCCCTGAGCACCGGCATCGACGCACCGCTCCCCTGGGTCCTGACGATCGCGGCCTCCATCGTGGGCGCACTGCTCGGGGAGTCGTTCGGGTTCTGGCTCGGTCGCACGTTCGGCCCGAGGATCCGAGTGTCACGCGTCGGCCGGTGGCTCGGCGACGAACGATGGCAGCGTGCGGAACTCCTCATCCAGCGTCGCGGCGGCCCCGCGGTCCTCATCTCCCGCTTCCTGCCCGTGCTCCACTCCCTCGTGCCGCTGACGGCAGGGATGGGCGGCATGCGCTACCGCCGCTTCCTCGCCTGGACCATCCCCGCCTGCGTCATCTGGTCGACGGCCTACGTGAGCGCCGCAGCCGGAGCGTCCGCCAGCTTCCGCGAGCTCTCGTCGTCACTGCATTGGGCTGGCTACCTCTTCGTCGGCGTCATCGTCGTGTTCCTTCTGATCATGTGGCTCGTGAAGCGCGCTGTCGGCAAGGTCATGAACCGCGATCTCGACGAAGCGAACGCGCAGGCTGCCGCCGCATCGGCCGATCGATCCACCTCCGACGCCCCGACGGGGCACGACGGCTCAGACGCCGAGACCGCGGGCGTGCGAGGATGAGCGGGTGACGCCGACCTCCGACGCCCAGTCCCCGCTCGAGCGCTGGCTTCTGAGCCTCAAGCCCGTCAGGGCCGTGATCGACAACGCCTTCCGCATCGAGGACCGAGTGCGCCTCGTGCGCGTGAAGCTCGTCCGCAAGCGTGGCTACCTCACGGTGCTCGAGCCCTATACCGGGTACGGGACGACCTCCTGGGTTCGCGCCCTCGCGCGGGTCCACATGGCGCCGCCAGGCAACAGGCGCCGGTTCAGCCTCTCCAGGCTGCTCAGGCGCAAGCGGCGGGAATCGGTCGTCCGCGGATGGCGAAGCTTCGCGCGCGTCTCCGCAGGCAATGTCCCCGCGACCGTCATCATCGACGGCGTTCGACACTCGGTCAAAGCCGACCGCGGCGGCATCGTGGACATCAACCTCCCCGCGAACCTCAAGCCCGGGTGGAACACCATCACGTTCGAGAGCTTCGATCGCCAGACGAGCACCGCGCCTGTCTTCATCGTCGCCGACGAGCAGCGCGTCGGCCTGCTCTCCGACATCGACGACACCGTCATGGTGACGGCGCTGCCGCGCCCCATGCTCGCAGCCTGGAACACCTTCGTCCTCGACGTGCACGCGCGCACACCGACCCCGGGCATGAGCGTGCTCTCCGAGCGCATCCTGACCTCATTCGGGCGCAGCGAGACACCCGTCGTGTACCTGTCGACGGGCCCCTGGAACGTCGCCCCGACGCTCGCGCGGTTCCTCGGACGAAACCTCTACCCTGCCGGCCCGCTCCTGCTCACCGACTGGGGGCCCACCCCGGATCGCATCTTCCGCTCCGGGCTCGAGCACAAGGTCTCCAACCTCGACCGCCTCGCGCGGGAGTTCCCGGACATCAAGTGGATCCTCGTCGGCGACGACGGACAGCATGACGAGCAGATCTACGGCGAGTTCACGAGCCGCCACCCGGATCGCGTCCTCGCGATCGCCATCCGCCAGCTCTCCACCAGCGAGGCTGTGCTTGCGGGTGGACGCGCTGCCAGTGCGCACTGGCGCAAGAACGCGCCCATCCCGTGGGTCTACGCTCCGGACGGCGCGGGACTCGCCAAGCAGCTGACCGAAGCGGGCATCCTGCCCGACCTCACGCAGGCACCGGCACAGGCACCCGACGCCACCCGCTAGGCGGGCTCTTCCCGTGGGGACTGCGCCCTACCCAGGGCGAGCGTGAAGTTGAGCGAGTCCATCTCCGAGTACGGGCGGTACATGCCGTTGAAGACCCTCGAGCCCTCCGGAGTCAGGATCACCCGCACCCCGAGCCATTCGGCGACGTCGTCGCGCACGAGCGGAGTTCCGATCTCGCAGCTCGCGAAGTCGATGAGCTCGCCGCCTTCACCCTGCACGACGAGCCTCGCATCCTCGCCCTCGAAGACGAGCTGCGGGTTCCGGAAGCTGACATCGAGCATGCCGCCATGTCCGGTGAGGCGAACGGCTCCGGTGAAGGACGCACTGCCCATGGGGGTGTCGCCCGACAGCCACGCCGTGTCGGTGGCTCCGCGCGGGTAGGCGAACTCCTCGTCGTCGACGAACGCGCCACCCTCGAGCAGCACCTTGCCGCCGGAGCGACGCACGTACTCGACGAAGGACGACTTGATCGGCCATCGCAGTTCCCCGCGCCAGAGCTCCATGCCCCCACGCTAGCCCGCCACGAATTCGAAGCGCCAGCGCCAATCTTTCCTCGTTACTTCGAGAGCAGCAGCGAGACGACGAAGATCACCGGAACAGACAGGAACGTCGACGCCAGGATGGCTTCGCGTGCGACCCTCATCCCGACCCCGTAGTTGCTGGCGTAGGTGAAGACATTCTGCGCGGAGGGCAGGGCCGCAGTGACGACCACGATGAGCAGAGCCGCCCCATCGAGGCCGAAGAGCCAGGCCCCGATGAGCCAGGCGAGCGCCGGATGCACGAACACCTTGAGCACGGTGGCCACGATCGCAGGAGCCCGCTCTGGCTCCCGGAAGGGGATCGCGTTACCCCACAGGGACATGCCGAACGCGAGCAGCATGGCGGGAACGCTCATGCCCCCCAGCAGCTCGAGCGGATCGAGCAGGAAGGGCGGGATGGTGATGCCGGATGCGCTCACGACGATGCCAGCGAGCGCACCGATCACGATGGGGTTCCGGAACGGGCGCAGCACGATCTGCCACCAGCGGAGCCTCGGCGCGTCCTCGGCCCGCGAGGCGATATCGAGCAGGGTCATGAAGATGGGACCCATGATGAGCTGCTGTCCGAGCATCACGGGAGCGACCAGCGTCGCATCACCGAGGACATACACGGCGATGGGGATGCCGAGGTTGCCAGCATTGACGTAGCTTGCCGCCATCGCACCGGAGGCCGTCGTGCCGAGCCCCCACTTTCGCAGTGCGCCGATGGCGCCGTACACGAGTGCCACCGCGGTCATCGCGATCGCTGTCACGACGAACTGACTCGAGTAGAGGACCTCGAGGTGCGCGTCTGCCATGAGCGTGAAGAGCAGCGCAGGAGTCGCCACGTTGAACGCCAGCTTCGAGAGACCGGTCTGCCCGGTCTGCCCGAGCACGCCACTGCGTGCCAGGAACACGCCCACCGTGACGATGACGGCGATGACCGCGAATCCCTGAAGAACATTCATAGCTGTCGAAATCGTATCCTGCCCGCACCCGCCACCGGTCCGCCCCGGAGGCTCTGCCGATCACGGCGGAGATCTCGCGCGGCATTGGGCAGACCGCGCGATCGGCAACCGAAATGACTTCGGCTGCTGGTGAACTCGTCGTGTCGCCACCTAATGTTCGGGGAATTCAGGACCAACTTCGGTTAACTGAACGAACCTGGATTCAAATCACCGGATAATCATCTAGCATGTATTCGCTCTGCAATAACCGAAGGGGATCCACATGGCTCGGAAAGTCATCTATCAGCTCGTCGACGACATCGACTCGAGTTCACTCGCCGAAGGCGAAGGCGAGACCGTTCAATTCGCCCTCGACGGAACCGACTACGAAATCGATCTCTCGGACGCGAACGCCAAGAAGTTGCGCGACGCCCTCGCCGACTACGTGTCGGCGGCTCGCACGGTAGCAAAGACCCGTAAGAACAAGTCGACGGGTTCCAACTCCAGCCGCCCGAAGCGCGACCTCGCGGCAATTCGCGCCTGGGCGCGCGCTGAAGGACACAAGATCTCCGACCGAGGCCGCATTCCCGGCTCGATCATCGAGGACTTCGAAGCGGCGAACTCCTAAGCTACGGGATCGAGCGGCCGCAGGGGCAACCTAGTCCGGACCGCACGCAGAGAAGAGGGCCAGACGGCGAATGCCGTCCGGCCCTCTTTTCGTCACTCACCCGCTGCATTCGAGCTTCTCCCCGCGACCAAGATCTCCACCGGAGACGCGGAAGCGGGACGCCCTACTTGGCGACGATCGTCGGCGTCTCGAGGTGCGCGAGGACGCCGTGGCTCACGGACCCCAGCAGGAGACGGGCGAAGGTGCCACGTCCACGACTGCCGACAACCACGAGCGATGCCGAATGAGCGGCATCGATGATCGCCATGTCCGGGATGCCCTCCACGACCACCGGTGTGATCTCGAGATCCGGGTAGCGCCCCCGCAGCCCAGCGAGGGCCAGTGAGAGCGTCTCCTCCGCCGAGAGGCGGAGCTCATCGAAGAAGTCACCGGTCACGATGACGCCGCCGCCGTAGACGTTCGGGGCGTGCCAGGCGTGCACCGGGATGAGCGGCTCACCGCTCAGGCTCGCCTCCTCGGCCGCGACGGCCAGAGCGTGCTCCGAGAGGTCGGAGCCGTCGACCCCGACCACCACTCCGCGCCGGTCCGAGAGATCGACGTCGGGGATCACGGCGACCGGAGATTCACTGGCTGCGGCCACGCGCACGCTGTGCGTGCCGCTCGCACGCCCGGAGGACTCCCCCCGGTTGCTGCCGACGACGAGGAGGCCGGACGTCTTGGAGAGTTCCGTGAGGGTCTCGATGATGGCGCCGGTCATGACGGCCGTCTCGACCTCGAGCGCCGCATCCACGGCGAGCGCCGCCTCCGCAGCCTCCTGGAGGATGCGCGCCGCCGCGCTCTCCGCTTCGATGAGGAGGTCCGGGTTTCCTGCCCCGGCGATCCTCGGATCGACGATGTGCACGAGCTTCAGACGTTTCCGACCACGTGAGGCTCGCGCCGCCGCCCATCGCGTGGCGACGATTCCTGGCTGGTTTCCGGCGACTCCGACGGTGATGTTCTCGCTCATACCCGAATGCTAACGCCGTCGGCCAGTGGAATCACTGCGTAGAGGTGTACTCGCGCTTGAGGTCCGTGAATCCGGCTAAGCGGAATGGGCCGGGCGTCTCGTTGGGGAGCGTGAACTCGCCAAGGCCGCTCGGGTCACGTCGCTCGTGCCACACGAGGTATTCCGCGGCGTCGATGGGGACCCGCGCCTCGAGAACCGCCCGATTCTCCTCAGCGCGCAAATGCTGTCGATATCCGGGCTGCACCGTCCCCGCGAAGAACTCCGCAACACTTCCGGAGCCATAGCTGAGGAACCCGATCTTGGCCCCATCGAGCTCCTCATCGCTGTCCAAGAGGCTGAGCAGCGCCAGATAGATCGATGCGGTGTAGGTATTTCCTATGATTCTGTTGTATTTCAGCGTCGACGCGATCTGCGCGTCGAGCACCCCGGCGTCGAGATCGCCACCCGCCGTCTTGATCAGATGACGGTGCGCTTTCGACGCCATCTTGGTGAACGGCTGGTGATAGCAGAAGCGGCTGAATTCGCTGATCGGGAATCCGCCCTGCGCTGCATAATCGCTCCAGGCGTTCTCGACGGCCTGCAGGTAGGCCCGAATCGAGTACTTCCCGTCGACGAGGGCGGTGACGCGCCCATTCGGCCGCCAGAAGTCCATGATGTCGCTCGTGAAGACGCCGGAGCCTGGCTCGATGACCACCAGATCCGGGTCCGAAGCGACGAGCATCGCGACAGCACCCGCGCCCTGCGTGGGCTCCCCGCTCGAGTCGAGCTCGTACCGCGCGACGTCGCTGGCGATGACGAGCACCCGCTGGCGGGGATCACGGGCGACCAGGGCGGCGGCGAACTGCAGCGCGGCGGTCGCCGAATAGCAGGCCTGCTTGAGCTCGACGACGCGGCAGGTCGCCGGAAGGCCCAGCAGCTGGTGCACGTACACACCGGCGGCCTTCGACTGGTCGATCCCGGTCTCCGTCGCGAAGAGCACCGTCCTGATGCCCTCGACGCCGTGCCGGTCGATGATCTGCTTGGCCGCGGCCGCACCCATCGTGACGACGTCCTCGTCGGCCGCGGTGATGCTCATCCGCTCCTGGCCGATGCCGATCGTGTACTTCTCGAGTTCGGTCCCGAGCCGCTCGGCGATGACCGAGAGGTCGAGCACGCGTGACCCCGTCGCGAACGCGAGGTCGTGGATGCCGATAGGTGTAGTCATAGTGTTCGATCGTCTCAGGGCGTCGCTCAGTTCGCGGCGCGTTCCAGCTTGATGTGCGAGGCCATGAGCTCGCCTTGGTTCGTCTGAGCGGCCATGAGGGAGAGCTCGCCGCAGAGAACGGTTGCCGCACACAGTACGGCCAATCTCCGAGCGTTCGCTCCGGGCTCTCGTTCTTCCTTGCAGCCGAGTCGGGCGAGGTTCGCCTCGATGAAGTCGAGGCCCTTGCCGTTTCCGACGCTGCCGACGATCAGATTGGGCAGCGTGCAGGAGAAGTACAGGTCGCCGTCGCGCACCTCCGCATGGGTGATGCCCTGCGAGCCCTCGACGATGTTCGCCGCATCCTGGCCGGTCGCGAGGAAGAACCCGAGGAGCATGTTCGCGTAGTGCGCGTTGCCCGTCCGGAGACCGCCGGCGAGCATCGTGCCGATGAGGTTCTTGCGGACGTTGAGCTGGGCGATCTTCTCAGGGGTCGATCGCAGCCACCGCTCGACGGTGCGGCGTGGGAGCACCAGCTCGGTGACGACGTTCTTGCCCCGGCCCAGGATGCCGTTGACGGCAGTCGCCTTCTTGTCTGAGCAGAAGTTTCCCGAGATGGACTCGTAGCGGAGCTCGGGCCAGCGACGCAGGATGAAGTCCATGAGCCGCTCCGAGGCGAGCGTCACCATGTTGTGGCCGGAAGCATCACCGGTCGTGAGCTCGAAGCGCAGGAAGAGCAGGTTGCCGGCGATCTGCGCGTGCAGGTCGATGAGGCGCGCGAATCGGCTGCTGGTCGCGACCACCTCCTGCAGCAGGTGCATGTGCGCCTCGATCTCGCGGAGCGCCTTGAGCGCGACGCCGGCGTCGTCTGCCTCGAAGAGTACCGAGCGGCTCATCCGCTCATCGATGAGCGTCGCCTTGATGCCGTCGGGCACCAGCATCGACATCTTGGCACCACGGCCGACCGACGGCCACAGGGGCTGCTCGTAGGTCGCGAGCGGCACGAGCTGCTCACCCTCCATGACGTTGCCGGTCACGCGAACCGGACCGACCCACTTGAGCGGAACTGGTGCGTGGTCGAGGAGCTCGGTGCTCATCGCTGTCCTTTCGATGGGAGGGTGCCCCGCCCGCGTGCACGCGAGACGGTGGCCGGGTCGATGCCGCGGGAGGTGCAGAAGTCGAGGAGGGCGCCGTGGAGGACCAGCTCCTGCTGGCTGAGCGCGCCAGGGGTGACGGCGCCGAGCATCGTCTGGAGCGATGTGAGCTGTTCCTGCCAGGAGCGGATGTGCTCGATGAGCGTCTCGACCCCGTGCTCGACGAGCACCTCGAGGAAGTGCCCGGAGACCCCAACTGCCCGCGCGCCCAGCGCGAGAGCGCGGAGTACGTCGAGGGGTGTGCGCACTCCCCCCGACGCCAGGAGGACCGGCAGAGCGGCAGTGCTCGAGTCAGCCTCGATGAGCGCCTCCGGCGTGGACTGGCCCCAGCCCACGAGGGACGCGTAGTCGCCGAGGCGGCGCCGGGAGTTCTCGATCCTGGCGAAGTCGGTGCCGCCGCGCCCGCTCACGTCGGCGTACTGCACGCCGAGCTGGGCCAGCCGCTCCAGGGTGCTCGCGCTGAGTCCGAAGCCGACCTCCTTCACGATGACCGGCACGCTCACGCGCTGCACGATCGACTCGATCGCGGCGGGCCACGCGGCGAAGTCCCGGTCGCCTTCCGGCATGACTGTCTCCTGCACGGAGTTGATGTGGATCTGCAGGGCGTTCGCCTCGAGCAGGTCGACGGCACGCTGAGCGTCATCCGGCGACACGGTCGCGTTGACGTTCGCCATGACGAAGCCGGTGGGGTTCTCGTCACGGATGACGCGGAAGCTGGAGGCCGTCGACGCGTCCTTGAGGTAGGCGGAGAGCGAGCCAGCGGCCATCGCGATGCCGGTCTCGCGAGCTGCGCGTGCCAGGTCGCCGTTGATGACGCCCGTCCGTTCGCTGCCGCCCGTCATCCCGTTCAGGTAGAACGGCACGGGCCAGCTCGCGCCAGCCACCTGCACGGCCGTCGAGACGGTCGCCCGGTCGACCCCGCCGAGCGCGTGATGGATGAAGCGGACATCGTCGAAGTCGTTCCGGACGATCCCGGGACGTTGCGCGAGAGCCAGGTCGACGTGCTCGTCCTTGCGGTTACCCATGTTCTCGAACTCCAACTCGACGGTGCGGTACGACGTGCAGATCCAGGACCTCGATGCCGGCGGCGCGCCACGCGGCATCGAGCTCCTCGTTGTGGGCGGGTGCCAGGGCGATGCCGCAGTCTCCGCCACCGGCCCCGGAGGTCTTCGCGGGGATCCCGACCGAGCGTGCTGCCGCGATGAGCGCCGAGAGCGCCTCGGTGCGGATGCCGATGCCGCTCAGCTCGTCCAGCGCCTCGAGGTTGGCCTCGGCGTCGCGGATGGCCGCGAGGGCAAGCCCGCTGCGCTCGGCACGCACGGCGGCGACGAGAGCGGCCGTGATCCGGTCGCTCTCCGTCAGGAAGGCCGCGTACTGCTCGGTCGTTCGCCAGTCTCCGGCGTGCAGGGTGCTGACGAGTTCGGCGGTCGAAGCCGGCGCCGAGGTCCACCCAACATGCAGGACGACGGAGCTCGGGGAGGGAAGCGCCTCGAGGACGAGTCCGGGCCAGGCCTCGACCAGGCTCGCCTCGACCCCGCTGCGGCGTCGGAGCTCGCGAGCGGCGAGGCGATCGGGTGAGGCATAGTGCACCCATCCCCCGAGCGTGCTCGTCGCGATGTCGGCGCACGATGCGGCGGGGCGCAGCTCGATCGTGGCGAGGCTCGCGAGGCGGTACACCGCGTCGTCGTCGACGTGGATGCCGAAGTGCTCCGCCACGGCGCGGACGGTGACGACGGCGACGGCGCCGCTCGAGCCGAGGCCGAACTTGCGACCGCTGACGTCGTCGAGCTCGCTCTCGATGTCGAGCGCGAAGGGCTGCGGCTCGATGCCACGCTCGCGCGCCAGCTGGACCAGCACTCGGATGCACTCCCGGACGAGGTCCGCACCGGGGGCATCGATCGTGACGAGGTCGCCGTCGATGCTCACGGGCACCGGCTGCGCGCCGAACTGGTGCGAGCTGACGGTGCTGCCCTCGTCGGCCGAGGCAGCCCGCAGGCTCGCTCGGATGAGTCTCGATACGCCGACGATCACGGCGTGCCTGCCCGGTTCGACAACTGCGTACTCGCCGTTGACGAAGAGCTTGCCCGGTGCCTCGGCGACGATCACCGCACCACTCCGGGGGCGGCGTCGGCCTGTGCGGCGGCGTTCGTGACCGCCACGCCCGGACCGGCAGGCGCGATCACGAACTCGGTGCCTGGGGCCGCGGATGCGAGCGCGTCACGCACAGCCGGCGCCTCGGAGGCCCTGCACAGCGTCTTCACGTTCGGTCCGGCGTCCATGGTCGCGTAGGCCTCGAGGCCACCGCGTCGGAGGGTGGCGACGGCATCGAGCAGCGCCATGCTGCCCGCCGTGAGGTAGCGGACCGGCGGCACGGCCCCGAGCATGGCCGCGTGCATGCGGAGGGCGTTTCGCTCGGAGATCTCGCCGACCTCCGTGAAGTCGCCACGGCGGAGCGCATCGCGCATGAGCGCCAGCTCGCCCGGGTTCGTCTCGACCCATGGCGCGTTGTATGGGGAGGTCTCGACGGTCCGGCGCATGGCCTCCCTGCTCGAGATCGACTTCGCCCCCGCGTTGACGATGCCGAGCACCATGGCGGCGTCGATGTTGGCATCGTCGACCGGCTCGGCGTACGAGCTGAGGTCGTCGGTGCCCGCGTTCCAGACGGCGAAGCCGCCGAAGATCGAGCGTGAGGCCGAGCCCGAGCCGCGCCGCGCGAGCCGCGACAGCTCCCTCGGTGACAGGTCGAGGCCGTACGCCGACGATGCTGCCGCTGCGAGCGCGGCGAAGCCGGAGGCGGAGGATGCGAGACCAGCCCCCGTCGGTCCCGCGTTGCTCGTCTCGACCCGCGCTGACCGCACGCTGCCGGCGAGCTCGCCGACGTGGTCGAGGAAGCGTGCGACCTTGGCGGCCGCGGCCTCCGGCATGGCTGTGCCGTCCTGGAGGATCTCGTGGGGCTGCCCCTCCCCCAGGAGCGAGACGGTCGTCGTCGTCGGGTAGACCGCGAGCGTCAGCGACAGGCTCGAGGTCTGCGGGATGATGAGCGCCTCATCGCGCTTCCCCCAGTACTTGATGAGCGCGATGTTCGGGTAGGCGACGGCGGTCGCGGTCACAGCGGCGTGCCTGTGCTGGTGACGCTCCAGGTCTGGATCGCACCCGCGCTCTGCAGCGCAGCCGCGACGACCGCCGCGTTCCCCCGATCGACGACGGCGACGATGCAGCCGCCGAGCCCGCCTCCCGTGAGCTTCGCGCCGAACGCGCCGGCGCCGGTCGCAGCCTCGACGAGCTCGTCGAGGGCCGGGTGGCTCACGCCGAGACTGGAGAGCAGCACGTGGGCCTCCGACATCCGTGAGCCGAGCGAGCGTGCCTCGTTGGTCTCGAGGTCGGTGATGGCCAGGTCGGAGAGCTCCCCTAGGGCGTCGATGATCGACATCGTGGCGTCGTGGTCGCGTTCGAGCGAGGTGCGCACGTCGTCGACAGCCTGGCGCGTGGATCCGTGCACACCGGTGTCGGCGATCACGAAGCAGGCGTCGAGGGCGACCGGCACGGGCACGGCGCTCGCGTTCTGGAAGCGGATGGGCGACGGGATGGTCGTTGCGAGCGCGTCGAGCCCGCTCGGCTTGCCGTGCGCCACCTGCTCGGCCAGCTGGACGAGCGCGAAGTGCTCACCACCGGAGAGCGTCACGTTGTGCAGGCGGGAGACGGCGTCGACGATCGCGCCGGCCGCCGCGGCACTCGACCCGAGTCCTCGTCCGAGGGGGATGTTGCCGCGGACCGCGACCGTGAGTCCCGCGAGCTCGCCCCCGATCGCGCGCAGCGTCTCCTCGATGGCCTTCCTCGGAGCCTCCAGGATCTCCGGAGCAGCCGTGAGCGGCCCCGTGTAGTGATCGGACTCGAAGCGCGGCTCAGTGCCCTCGCGCCAGGCGGTCGCTCGCATGCGCATGGCGCGCAGCGGAAGCGCGACGGCCGGCTTCCCGTAGACGACGACGTGCTCCCCGAACAGGATCAGCTTGGCGTGCGCGCTCCCGCGCCCGACGGCTCGTCCGATTCGCGGCAACGCGGAAGTGTCGAGAGAAGCAAGCGACGTCACGTCGAAACTCGATGGCACCAGGGTCACTCACCTCGCAGTAGGTCGGCGTCAAGTGTACGGCGCGGCCAGGCCGAACGCATTTCGGGCACTCGTCAGCTTCCCAGGATGTTGACCATCCATGCGACCCCGAAGCGGTCGACCAGCATTCCGAAGGTGTCTCCCCACGGCGCCTGCACGAGCGGCTGCTCGATCTCGCCGCCATCGGCCAGCTTGTCCCAGTATCCGCGAAGCTCGTCGGCGGCGTCGCCGCTGAGGGAGATCTCGACCGTTCGTCCGGGGTTGGGCTCGATGAAGGAGGGTGTGTCGGAGGCCATGATCGTGAACCCGTTCGCAGTCGTCAGCTGGCCGTGCATGATCTTCTCCGACTCGGAGGGGTCCATCGGCATGCCGGAGCCGCCGTAAGTGCTGAGCACCAGCTCGCCCCCGAACACCTCCCTGTAGTACTCGAGCGCCTCGCGCGCGTTGTCGAGGAGGTGGATGTACGGGTTGAGGATGACGGCCATGGTCGTCCCTTTCTCTCCTATGGACGACGGGCCTCGTCACACCATCCGATCGTGGCACAGGCCGCCGACATTTCGAGGCATCCCGGCAGGGAATACCGTGAAACAATCTCGGCATGGAATTCACGACGACCATGAGCCTCACGGGTAGGAACACCGGCTGAGAGGGCGCTGAGCTGATCACGGTCGACCTCGGGACCGAGACGCGCGCCACGAAGGAGCCGACGGTCGTCGCGTCGCTGGCATGACTCCCGCATCACATCCGGGTTCTGCACGGCCGCCTAGAGTCGAAGCGACTCGGCGAGCGCTGGCCGGACCTGGGCACGCGTGAGGTGGCCAGCGATCACGAGGTGGGACAGTCCCTGCACGGTTGCCCAGAGCGCCGTGGCACGTGCCTCGATCCTGGCGGGGCTCGCCTCTGGGTCGAGGTCGGCGGCCGCATTGCCGAGCAGCCGTTCGAGCTCCTGGATGAGTGGTGCCATCGTCGCACTCGGTGCCCCCGGGATGCAGACCTCCGGGTCGTAGATGAGCGTGAAGGCGTGCGGATGATCGACGGCGAACTCGACATAGGCGACGGTGAGCGCGAGTGCACGCGCCTGCGGGGCGGCTCCGGGAGCATCCGCCGAGCTGACCGCGTGCACGAGTCGCTGCATGCTCACCTCGCCGAGGCGCTTGAAGAGCCCGGCTTTGTCTCCGAAGTG
The DNA here is from genome assembly GCF_002931515.1 of Pseudoclavibacter sp. RFBG4. NCBI lineage: Bacteria > Bacillati > Actinomycetota > Actinomycetes > Micrococcales > Microbacteriaceae > Pseudoclavibacter > Pseudoclavibacter sp. RFBG4. Next base: position 85,145 of record NZ_PSYC01000026.1, read on the forward strand.
GTGGTAGGGCGCGTTGTGGCTGACGCCCGCCTCGCGGGCCAGCTCCCGGAGGCTCATCGTGGCGTGCGACTTCTGCGCGAGCAGCTCCATGCCTGCGGCCTCGAGGACCGGGCCGAGGTTGCCGTGGTGGTACGGCGCATCCGATCTTGACATGAGCAACATCATAGCTAAGCTGACTGTCGTCACATCTTGACACTGTCCACTTCTAGGCTCTGGAGCCCGAATGCACACCCTCGTCATCGACGGCCACCCCAACCCCGACTCGCTCTGCGCTGCCCTCGCCGCGCGTTACGCCGACGCCCACGGCGACGCCGAGGTCCTCGCAGTCCGCGACCTCGTCTTCGATCAGAACCTCCGACGCGGCTACACCAGGCGCCAGGAGCTCGAGCCCGATCTGCAGCAAGCCTGGAGTGCGATCCAGGACGCCGCACGCATCGTGATCGTCACCCCGGTCTGGTGGGGCTCGGTCCCGTCACTCCTGCAGGGCTTCTTCGACCGGCTGCTCCTGCCGCGCATGGCCTACGACGCCTCCGGCCCGCTGCCGAAGGGCCTGCTCAAGGGGCGCAGCGCGCGTGTGATCCTCACCGCGGACAGCCCCGGCATCTACCTGCGCCTGACCGGCAACACGCCGATCAGGCAGCTCAGGACCCACGTGCTCGGCTTCGTCGGCCTCGGGCCCATCGCGGTCACCCGCTACTCCCCCGTCAAGACCTCCACCGAGCAGCGACGCGAGCAGTGGCTCGCCGACGCGGCCCGCCTCGGCGCGAAGGACGCGAGACGCTACTTGCCCGCGCCGAGACCCGCCCTGATGAGCTGACCGGTCGTCGCCGTCGGCAGGTAGGCGCGCGTCAGGCCGATGCCGATGCGCGGGAGGTCGGCCTCATCTCGGTAGAGCAGGTACATGGGCTCGTATCGCGGATTGAACTTCGTCTTGAAGCTGTGCAGCGAGGAGAAGCCGTAGAGGGGCTCCAGGAGCTCGGAGACCTGGCTCAGCACCTGGTCGAGCGCCGTCGCCTCCGCCTGCCCCGACCCCGCGAGCGGCGCTCCGGAGAGCGAGGCGAAGGCGGCGCCCTCGTCCCGGAAGGCGAGGGCCGACGAGATGATGAGGAACTCCATGACGGGCTTGAAACCGCCGTCACGCCGACGCATGAGGTCGAGCGTCCAGCCGCGGACCGCGCCATCCTGTCCGTACACGGGCAGCCACGACGTGACGCCGTGCACGCTGCCGTCGTCGTCGATCGCGATGCCGAGGCGCACGGCCGGGTCGAGGGCCTCATCGACGCCGCCGAGCGTGAAGCCCATCTCCGGCAGTCCCTTGTCGCCGACCCAGTCCTCCGAGATCGCGCGCACCTGCGCGAGCACCGCCCATGGCTCCTCGGCGAGGGTCGTCATCTTGAAGCGGATGCCCTCGCGCTCTGCACGGTTCACGGCGGAGCGCACCGGCTGCCACGGTTTGCCCTTGAGCTCGAGCCCGGGGAGGTCGATGATCGTGTCCTCCGCGACCTGCACGCGCTGCCAGCTCGCGGGGGCCGCATCCACCGTCGCGCGGGTCGCCGAGAAGAAGGCGGGAGTGTGCCCGGCCAGCTCGGCCCGGGAGGCGAAGTCGTGGATGAGGTCGCTGAGCTCTTCCTTCGGCGCGACCGGGTCGCCGAGCGCGAGGGCGACGCCCGAGTACTCCTGGTAGGCGACGTAGCCGTCCTTCTTCGCGCTCAGCAGGTAGTGGTTGCGCGGCCAGAGCGTCATCCAGGAGATCGTGCTGCCGCCGACCCTCGGGAGGATCTCGCGAGCGTCCTCGACCGTTCCTCGGCGCTCACCCGAGATGGAGTTCTTCGATGGCCGCACGCGGACCGCGAACGAGCGGCGCGCGACGATGAGGAAGACCACGACGAGCACCCAGAGCAGGGAGCCGGCGAAGTTCATGGTGAGGCCCTCGTCGAGGCTGCCGGAGGTGGCGACCACGACGACGATGAGGGCGAGCTCCAGGAGGTTGAAGACGCCGAGCGCCACCGCGACGACCCAGGCGAAGCGCTGGCCCCGCCTGATCCCGTTGGCGACGAGGAGGATGACGACGACGTCGATGGCGACGCCCACCCACGTCTCCGTCTCCGCGTCCGTCTTGCCGAGCGGGCCGTCGAGCGAGAAGAACGCGGCGACGACCTGGGCCGCGCCGAGTGCGATCAGGGCGGTGAACGCGATCAGCCGGTCTTCGCGCGTGCTCGTCGCGAGACCCGTCTTTCGATGGCGCTGCACGGCGTAGATCGTGAAGATGACGGCGACCGGCAGGAAGTGCTCGATGTCGGCGAGGTCGCCGACGTAGAGGAGACGCAGGGAGACGAGCGCCCCGAGCGCGAGCCCGAGTCGAAGGCGCCACGGCGGACGCAGCACCCAGACCAGCGCCGCGGTGAGGGCGGCGATGCCGCCGGATGCGCCGACGTCGAGGTCGTCGGCGAGGCGCGCCGCCCACTCCCAGCCGGTTGGGGCGAGCGCCGCGACGATGGCGAGGGTGCCGAGCACCGCGAGCGCCTGGCCGCCGAGGAACACGAGGGCGGTGCGCTTCCAGCCGAAGCGGAATTCGAAGACGCCGCCGACGATGAGGAGCTGCACGATGAGGAGGGCGTAGTGCCAGGCGCCGCCGCCGAGCAGCGATCCGGTGATGGGGGTCCACCACATGCCGGCCTCCAGCGGCGGGAGGCCGAAGGCGACGTCGCCGTACCAGGGCTGGGCCCGTGAGGGGTGCCACATGGCCCCCGTCGCGACGCCGATCGCGATGATGACGAGGGAGAGCGCCGTCGTGAACGGGGCCCGACGAGCGAAGGTGACGATCGGCCGCACGGCTGCGGCGAGCGCGTCGCGAACGGCGGCGCCTCCCGGGGTGGAGTCCTGCGCGTCCTTGGCCGCGGGGATGAGGAGGTCGAGCTCCTGCTCGGTCTCGCTTGTCGCCTCCGCACCCTCTGGTCGGCGCCGGGCTCGATAGACGACGATCGCGACGATGACGATGACCAGGACCGCGGCGACCGCGAGCGCGGCCCAGCCGAAGGCGTGGATGAGTGCGAGGGCGCTCTTCCCGAGCGCGACGGTGATCGCGGTGACGCCCGTCGCCCAGGCGATACCGCCGAGCGCGTTCGCGAGCAGGAAGCGCCCGTATGGCATGGCCATGGCTCCGGCGAGCGGACCGGCGAAGACTCGGAGGAGCGCGATGAAGCGTCCGAAGAAGACCGCGTACGCACCCCACTTCTGCATGAGCCCGACCGCCGCGTTGATGCGCGCGACGCCGAAGTACTTCGGGTACCGCTGCGAGAGGTAGCGCAGCAGTCGTGCGCCCCAGCGCTTGCCGATGTAGTAGCCGATCGAGTCGCCGACGATGGCGCCGACGGCCGCGGCGGCGGCGAGCAGCCAGGGGTCGACACCCGTGCCCGCGACGCTCATGAGCACGGCTGCGATGAGCACGCTCTCGCCCGGGAGGGGCAAGCCGAGGCTCTCGAGCGTGACGATGACCGCCACGAGGAGGACGACGAGGAGTGGTGGGAGCGCTATGAGCCAGTCGAACACGGGTTCAGGCTAGCTGTGAAATGCCCGAGAGACGCGGGATTGTTGCCAAACCGCCGCCAGATGCGCTCCGAACGACCCACGTGACCAACCCCGGACACAGCGAATTGAGGAGCAACACATGAAGAAGACGACGACTCGGACCATCGCCAGCCTCTCCACGGCCGCAGCCCTCTCCCTCGGCGCCCTCGCCCTGACGGCCGCTCCCGCGAGCGCCGGCGAGCTCGCACCCGCGTCGGCTTCGAGCTCCGTCTCGACGCTGGCCAGCGGCGCGCTCATCAACGGCCCGCTCATCGACGGCCCGCTCATCGACCTCGGCGGGCTCCTCAACTCTCTCCAGATCGGCCAGTTCCAGTAGCGGGTGCGCCTCCGTCTCAAGGAGGCACCCCAGCGGCCAGCGCCGCACGCCGAGCAGGACATCAGGTGCCGAGGGAGACCTCGGCACCTCTATGAGGAGCGCACAGTGACCGAGACCAGCCGCCGCATCGAGACGAACCAGCAGACCACCGCAGGTTCCCCAGATCGCCTTCCCCTCACGGCAGCGCAGCTGGGCATCTGGTATGCCCAGCAGCTCGACCCCGAGAACCCCAGCTACCAGATCGGGCAGTACCTCGATCTCCGTGGCCAGGTCGATGAGCGGCTGCTGCGGATCGCGTTCACGAAGACGGTTGCCGACCTCGACGCGATGAGCCTCGTGCTGGCCGAGGACAGCGACGGGCCGTACGCAGTGATCGAGCGCCCCTCCCCGACGGCTGACCTCCTCACGACGTCCGATCTCCGTCGGCTCGGCGAGGAGGAGGCGGTCCGGGTCGCCCGCGAGCGGATGGACCTCGAGCTGGAGACCCCCCGGTCGATGACCGGCGGCGACCTGCTCGGCACGACCCTGTACCGCGTCGCGGAGGAGCGCTGGCTCCTGTTCCAGCGCGTCCACCACGTGCTCCTCGACGGCTACTCGGCCGTCGTCGGCCTGCGCTACCTCGCCGGCGCATACTCCCGGCTCGAGAAGAGCGCCCCTCGCGGCGTGCTCGGCACGCTCCTGTCCGGACCCATCGCACACCTCGCCGCGAGGACCGCCTCACCCTTGCCCGGTCTGCGCGAGCTCCACGAGCATCTCGACGAGTACGCGTCGTCGGAGAAGCACGAGGCGGATGCGGACTACTGGCGCGCCCAGCTCGCCGACGACAGCGTCGTCACGGGCCTCGAGGGCACGACCGGACGCGCCGCCAAGCGCGTCGTGCGCGTCTCGACGAGCATCCCGGACGCCGACGCGGCTCGGCTCCGAGCGCTGGGCCGTGACCTGCCGAAGACGGCCGTGGGCCTCGTGGCCCTGTACCTGTCGAAGATGACCGGACAGGCGCGGGTCTCCCTCGGCCTGCCGGTCACAGCGCGGCGCGGAAAGGTCGCGAAGACGACCCCCTCGATGCTCTCGAGCATCCTCCCCCTGCGCGTCGACGTCTCCGCGGGGCTCAGCCTCTCCGAGGTCATCGCGAACGCCGGTGACGCGGTCCGCGGCGCCGTCGCCCACCAGCAGTTCCGAGTCGAGGAGGTGGCCCAGACGCACGCACTCGCGGGCCCTTCCGTCAATCTCCTCCCCGTCATCGACGAGCTGGTCTTCGGCCGCGCGCGGGGCACCGTGAACATCCTGTCGACGGGACCGGTGCATGACCTGTCCGTCGTCATCTCGGGGCTCACGAGCGAGGCAGCCGCGCCGACGCTCCAGCTCGAGGGCGACGCGGAGCTGTACACGAGCGACGTCCTGCGCGAGCACGCCTGGCGGATGCTCGAGCTGCTCTCGCAGGTCCTCGACGAGCCGGCGACCACCACCGTCACCGACGCCAACGTCGTGCGCGCCGACGAGATCGCGGGGCTCCTCGAGCAGGGCTCAGGCGACGATGTCCCGATCGGCCAGGAGTCCGTGCTGCGTGCCTTCTCGAAGGTCGCAGCGGTCCGAGACGCGGAGACGGCCGTCGTCGCCGCAGACGGCACACTCACCTTCGCTGAACTGGACGCGCTCTCGACGAGGCTCGCCCACCACCTCGTCGGCGAGGGCGTCGGTGCGGGGCGCACGGTCGCCGTGCGCATCGAGCGCAGCCGTCACCTCCCAGTGCTGGTGCTCGCGGTACTCAAGGCCGGCGGCGTGTACGTCCCCCTCGACCCCGAGTACCCCATCGACCGAGTCGGCAACATGATCGAAGACGCACAGCCAGCGCTCCTGCTCACGAGCAAGGCGCAGGAGCAGCGCGACCTGGCGGCGGGAGCGCAGTGGCGGGTCGCGACCCTCCCGATCGACGCCGACACGTCGGTCGCCTGGCGTCGGAAGACGGCGGACCCCAGCGGCCTTCCGACGGTGGCTCCCTCCGAGCTGGCCTACGTCGTGTTCACCTCGGGCAGCACCGGCCGTCCCAAGGGCGTCGGCGTCGACCGCCTCGCCCTCCGGAACCTCTTCGAGCACCACCGAGCAGAGATCTTCGACCCCGCAGCCGAGCGCCTCGGCAGGCCGGCGAGGGTCGCGCACACGGCTGGCCTCTCGTTCGACGCCGCCTGGGACCCGCTGCTCTGGCTCTTCGCGGGCCACGAGCTGCACATGATCGACGACGACGTCCGTCGTGACCCCCAGCGGCTCGCCGCGTACTTCGCCGAGCACGGGATCGACGCGATCGAGACGACCCCCTCGTTCGCCGAAGCGCTGATCGCCGGCGGGCTGTTCGACCAGGACCGCTACCCGACCGAGATCGCGCTCGGCGGGGAAGCGGTCGGCCCCGCGCTCTGGGATGCCCTGGCGGCGCAGCACGATGTCCGCGCCCTCAACCTCTACGGGCCGACGGAGACGACCGTCGACAGCCTCATCGCGCCGATCGAGAGCGGCTCCGAGCCGCACATCGGCACCTCCGTGCGCAACACGCGCCACTACCTTCTGGACGCATCGCTCACGCCCGTCCCCGACGGCGCGATCGGCGAGCTGTACCTTGCCGGCGCGAACGTCGCGTCAGGCTACGTCGGGCAGCCAGGCCTCAGCGCCGAGCGCTTCCTCGCCGACCCCTTCGCCGGCGACGGGACGCGCATGTACCGCACCGGAGACGTCGTGCGTCGTCGCCGAAGCGGCTCACTCCGCTTCCTGGGCCGCATCGACGAGCAGATCAAGATCCGCGGCTACCGGGTCGAGCTCGCCGAGGTGGAGGCCGCGCTGCGTCGGCAGCCCGGCGTCTCGGCCGCCGCCGCGATCGTCGTCGGCGAAGGCGCATCCGCCCGCCTCGTCGGCTACGTGACCGGTGACAGCGAGATCACGGACCTGGCCGCTCGCACCAGGGCCTCCCTCGCGACCGAGCTGCCGGGCTACATGGTTCCGGGCAGCGTGCTCGCGCTCAGCGAGCTGCCGATGACGCCGAACGGGAAGCTCGACCGGCGCGCACTTCCCGCGCCGGACCAGGCGCCGAGCGACCCCGTGCAGCAGCCCCGCACTCGCGCGGAGCGCGTCACGGCCGAGGCCTTCGCCGACGTGCTCGGCATCACCTCGATCGGCGTCGACGAGGACTTCTTCGCCGCGGGAGGGCACTCGCTGCTCGCCACGAAGCTCGCCTCGAAGCTCTCCGAGCGCCTCGAACGCCAGGTCACGGTGCGCGACGTGTTCGAGCGGCCCACGGTCGCAGGCCTCGCCTCGCTCGATGCCGAGGATGCCGACGCCGCTCGGGCGCTCCCGCTCGTTCCGACACCCCACTCGGACGAGCTCCCCGTCTCACTCGCCCAGCGTCGCCTGTGGTTCCTGAACAGCCTCGAGCCAGGCTCGAGCGCCTACAACATCCCCGTCGTGCTGCACCTGGACGGAGAGCTCGACGTTGCCGCCCTGCGCTGGGCGTTCCGGGACGTCGCGGAGCTCCACGAGCCGCTGCGCACCGTCTTCCCGTACATCGATGGGGAGCCGCGCCAGCGCATCCTCCCGATCGACGAGGGCGCCCCCTCCTTCACCGCCGTCGAGGTCCCCGCGGACCGCGTCGACGAGATCGTCAGGCAGGAATCGCTGCGCCCCTTCGACGTGACCGTCGAGGTTCCCCTGCGCGCTGTCCTCCTGCGCCGCTCCGCGACCTCGCACGTGCTCGTCGCGACCATGCACCACATCGCCTCGGACGGCTGGTCGCTCGCGCCCTTCGCCGCCGACCTCTCCGCCGCCTACACGGCGCGCACGGCCCCCGAGTCCGCCGGCTCGAGCGCCGCACCGTCCCCCGCGCTGCCCGTCTCCTACGCCGACTACACCCTGTGGCAGCGGGAGTCGCTCGGCTCGGAGGAGGACTCCACGAGCGCCATGAGCACCCAGCTCGACTTCTGGCGCCGGGCGCTCGCGGGCGCACCGGACGAGATCGACCTGCCGCGAGACCGCGAGCGCGGGAGCCGGCCGAGCGACATCGGGCACCTCGCCTTCGAGCTCGACGCCGAACGCCACCTCGCGCTGCGCCGTGTCGCCTCGGAGCACCGCACGAGCCTCTTCATCGTCCTCCACGCCGCGGTCGCAGCCGCGCTCGGTCAGCACGGCGCTGGCACCGACATCGTCCTCGGCACACCTGTCGCGGGCCGCGTCGACCCCAAGCTCGAGCGGCTCGTGGGCTTCTTCGTCAACACGGTCGCGCTGCGCACCTCGCTCGTCGGCAACCCGACCCTGGCCGAGCTCATCGAGCGAGTCCGGGCGGGGAACACCGACGCCTACGCGCACCAGGACGTGCCCTTCGATGCTGTCGTCGACGCCGTCCGCCCCCCTCGCGTCGCCGATCGCCACCCCGTCTTCCAGGTGCTCCTGACGCTGCAGAACACAGAACCAGCGCGGCTCGACCTCGGCGACGTCGAGGTCACCGTCCCTGGCCAGGTGACGACGGCGGGCGTGAAGACCGACCTCATGCTCGACTTCTCGACGCCCGCTGGCGACGAGGGGCCGCTTGAGGCCGCGCTCGCCTACGACCTCGCCCTCTTCGACGAATCGACGATCGAGCGCATGCGCGACACGGTCGACCGGATGCTCGCCGCCATGGTCGAGACGATCGACCGCTCCCTCTCGGAGATCCCCGCCGTCGACGCCGCGACGCGGCACCGCATCGACACGCAGGCCCGTGGCCGCTCGCTGACCGTCGAAGGGACCGTCCTCGACGTGCTCGCGGCCAGCATCTGCCGCGCACCCCAGGCCTCTGCGCTCGAGGACGAGCACGAAAACCTCTCGTTCGCCGAGCTCGGAGCCCGCGTCGACGCCGCGGCCCTGGGGCTCGTCGCCTCCGGCGTGCGTCCCGGCGATCGCGTCGCCGTCGCGCTTGCGCGCTCTGGCGACGCGGTGACCCTCGTGCTCGCCGCGCTCCGCAGCGGAGCGATCGCCGTTCCCATCGACATCGACTACCCGGACGCTCGCGTCGCGCAGATCCTCGAGGCGAGCACGCCCGCGATGCTCATCGCCAGCGATGCGGACCGGCTCACCGCCCTCGCCGCTGACTCGGGCACTCCGGCAACCGCGCCGGCCGCGCTCGTCGCGCTCGGGGAGAGCGCCGAAGACACGAGCCTGCCGGAGCTCCCCCGCCCCGAGCAGCCCGCCTACCTCGTGTTCACGTCGGGCACGACCGGCACGCCCAAGGGCGTGCAGGTCCCGCACTCCGCGCTCGCCAACGTCCAGGCGCAGCACGAGGACGCCATGATCGCCCCGCTGCGCTCACGCCTCGACGGGCGAGCCCCGCGCGTGCTCCACGTCGCCGGCCTCGGCTTCGACGCCGCCTGGGACCCGATCCTCTGGCTCGCCGCCGGGTCCGCGCTCGTGATGGCCACGGACGGCACGCGGCGAAGCGCCGACGAGCTCGTGCAGCGCGTCGACGACGCCGCGATCGACGTACTCGAGACCACACCCTCCTACGTCCGACAGCTCATCAGCACGGGACTCCTCGACCGGGCCGCGCACCGGGAGACGCCCCTGCTCATCGCACTCGGCGGCGAGGCCGTCTCGCGTGAGCTCTGGGACTCCCTCCTCACCGCGCACGGTGTCGACGCGTGGAACCTCTACGGCCCGAGCGAGTTCGCCGTCGACTCCGTCGTCACCCGCATCAGCGAACCAGGACACGTGCGGATCGGCCGCCCCGTCGCGAACGTGACCGCGCGAGTGCTCGATACATTCCTCAGGGATGTGCCGGACGGAGTGCCGGGAGAGCTGCACCTCGCCGGCGCCTCGGAGGCGCACGGCTACCGTGGGCGAGCCGCCGAGACCGCGACCGCCTTCATCGCCGACCCTTCCGGCGACGGCACCCGCCTCTACCGCACCGGCGACATCGTCCGCCGCCACGGATCGGGCGAGCTCGAGTTCCTCCGCCGCGACGACGACCAGATCAAGCTGCGCGGCTACCGCATCGAGCTCGGGGATGTCGAACGCAGCCTCGAGCGCACGGCTGGCGTGGATGCCGCAGTCGCGACCATCCACGCGCCTGCCGGACAGGACAGCGCGCGGCTCGTCGCCTGGGTCGCCGGGACCGCCGACGGCCAGTCCGTCACCGCCCACGCCCGTGCCGCACTGCCCGACTACATGGTGCCCTCGAGCGTCACCGTGCTCGAGCGTCTGCCCCTGACCCCGAACGGGAAGGTCGACCTCGCAGCGCTGCCCGCGCCCGAGTCCGCCGCGGGTTCGCGGCGCCCGCAGACCGAGGACGAGCGCGCCATCTGCGCGGCGTTCGCCGCCGTCATCGGCCTCGACGAGGTCGGACTGGACGACGACTTCTTCCGCCTCGGCGGGCACTCCCTGCTCGCCGTCGCGCTTGCCGGGGAGCTGCGCACGCGCTTCGGCACCGCACCGGCGCTCCGCGCGATCTTCGACGCCCCCACGCCTGCTGGCCTGCTGGCGCTGCTCGGCCGCACCGGCGAGCGCACCGAGGGCGCCCACATGGTGGTCTCCAGCACGCGCCCGCCGCTTCGAGCGTGGACGGCAGCGAACCCCCGCGTGGCCGGACAGCCGCTCCCGCTCTCCCCCGGTCAGGCCCGCCTCTGGTTCCTCAACCGACTCGCGCCGAGCTCCGGCGACTACAACGTCGTCCTCAGCGCTCGGCTCGACGGCGAACTGGACCGGGAGGCGCTCGTCGGCGCGCTCGACGACCTCGTCGCCCGCCACGAGGTGCTGCGCACGAGCTACCCGGAGGCCGACGGGGCACCTGTGCAGCGCATCCACGCCCCGGTCTCCGGCCTGCTCCAGAGCGAGCCGGTCGACGCCTCCGCCGGCTTCGACCTCACTCGCGACCTGCCCTTCCGCGCGGGACTCTCCGAGCTGGGCGACGGATCCTGGCTGCTCCAGCTCGTCATCCACCACATCGCGACCGACGGAGCCTCGCTGGCCCCCCTCGCCCACGATCTCGCAACCGCGTACACGGCGCGAAGGAGCGGCTCCGCAGCACTCCGGCGCCCGCTGCCTGCCCAGTTCGCCGACTTCGCGCGCCTGCTCACGGCGCACGAGGACGAGGCACGCGAAGCACGCGAGCTCACCGACTGGACCGACTTCCTCGACGGTGCGCCGTCGGTGCTGGAGCTCAGCGCAGACGGCGCCCGCGAAGCCGGGAGCGCCCAGCCGGCGCGCCAGCTGGCCTTCACGGTCCCCGCGAACGTCGCCACCGGTCTCGGCTCCGTCGCCGCCGGCACGTCCGCGAGCGGCTTCCACGGCTGGCTCGGCGCGCTCGCCGGCTTCCTCATGCGCACGGGCTCGGGCACGGACCTCGTGATCGGGGCCCCGTCGGCGGGGCGCCAGGATGCTGACCTGAGCGATCTGATCGGGTTCTTCGTCAACACGCTGCCCCTCAGGATCCAGCTCGGAGAGGACGCCACCCTGGCAGGCGCCGTCGAGGCCGCACGAGCGTCAGCGCTCTTCGGCATCGACCACGAGCAGGTGCCGTTCGAGCGCATCGTCGAGGCCGTCGCGCCGGAACGCGTCCTCGGACGCCACCCCCTGTTCCAGACGATGCTGGCCGTGGAAGAGCAGAGCGATCTGCCGCTTGCGCTCCCCGGCGTCGATGTCTCGCCCGTGGCCCCGGAGAGCACGGGAGGCGCGAAGTTCGACCTGTCCTTCACGCTGCGCCCGGCCGAGGCCGGCTCCGACGTGCCAGGAGTGCTCGAGTACAACTCCGCGCTGTTCAGCGAGGCGGCGGCCAAAGGCCTCGTCGAGCGGCTCCTCGCCTTCCTCACGGTCGCGACCGAGACCCCGGATGCACCGCTCGCGTCGATCACCATCCCTGGCACCCCGGAACGGCTGCCTGCCTGGCGGCCTGACGGCGACGTGGCTGCGGACGCGGACCTCCGCTCCGTGCTCGAGGCCTTCGATGCCGCGGCGGAGCGCACCCCGGACGCACCGGCCGTCGTCGCCCCGGACGGTGCGGTCGATTTCCGGACCCTCGCCGAGCGAGTTGAGCAGGTGTCCCTGGCGCTGCGTCGCGGCGGCGTGAAACGGGGCGGCGTCGTCGCCTACCGCCTGCCACGGTCGGTCGACACCGTCGCCGCTCTCCTCGGGATCTGGCGGGCCGGTGCCGTCGCGATGCCCATCGACCCCGAGTACCCGAGCGAGCGCGTCGACGCGATGCTCGATGCGGCCCGTCCCGCGCTGGTCATCGACGGAGGACTCGACGAGATCCTCGCCGAAGGCGCCGGCGCCGGCGGCGAGGCGGGCAAGACCGGCGGCTCCGAGGTGCGCACCGCGCAGCTCGACGCCCCCGCCTACCTCATCTTCACCTCGGGAACGACCGGGGTCCCCAAGGGAGTCCAGGTGCCCCACCGCGCTCTCGCGAGCCTCCTGCGCAGCCACCGCTCGACCCTGCTGCCGGACGCCGCCGAGCGCCGCATCCGCGTCGCGCACACCACCGGCGTCGGCTTCGACGCGGCCATGGACCCCATCCTGTGGCTCGCGAGCGGCCACGAGCTGCACGTCGTCGCAGACGACGTGCGCCGCGACCCGGAGGCGCTCGTCCAGCTGTTCGCCGACCGGCAGATCAGGGCATGGGAGACGACGCCGAGCTACGTCGAGGCGCTCACCGCGCAGACGGGCCTCGAGCACTGGCTCGACTCCCTCTCAGCCGCGGACAGCTTCACGCTCCTCCTCGGCGGCGAAGCGATCAGCGGCGAGCTCTGGACCTGGCTGCGTCGCCGGACCAGCACCCGTGCCTGGAACCTGTACGGCCCGACCGAGGTCGGCGTCGACTCGATGCTCGCCAGCATCGAGGACACGAAGGAGCCCACGCTCGGATCCACGACTCGGGACGTCGTCGGCCACGTGCTCGATGCCCGCCTCCGACCGGCACCAGCTGGCAGCATCGGCGAGCTCTGGCTCTCCGGGCCCCAGCTCGCCGACGGCTACACGGGCCGCTCAGCAGCCACCGCCGAGCGCTTCGTCGCCGACCCCTTCGCCCGCGACGGCAGCCGCATGTACCGCACCGGCGACCTCGTGGTCGTGCGGGACGCGATGCCTGACGAGCCCAGCCGCGTCGTCTCGCTCGGCCGCACCGATGCGCAGCTCAAGATCCGCGGACACCGCGTGGAACCCGAGGAGCTGACCCGCGTCATCGCCGAGCAGCCCGGCGTCGCCAGTGCCGTGGTCCTTCCCGTCGAGTCGGCCGGACAGACCGTGCTCGGCGCCTGGATCGTGCCGAGCGAGCTGCCCGCCGAGTCGGACGACACGGCGCGGGAACAGCTGGCCGATCAGGTGCTCGCGGCCGTCCGCGGACGGGTGCCCGACTACATGCATCCGGTCGGCATCAGGGTCATCACGCGCGTCCCGCTCACCCCGAACGGCAAGCTCGACCGAGACGCCCTCCCGGAGCACCAGGCGAGCGGAGGCACCGGGCGCGCTCCGAGCACACGCGCCGAGCTGGCCGTGGCAGCGGCCTTCGCCGAGACGCTCGGCATCGACGACGTCCGCGCCGACGACTCGTTCTTCGCGCTCGGAGGCCACTCGTTCGTCGCACAGCCGACCATCCGGGCCGTCAACGATGCGCTCGGCACCGAGCTGCCCGTGCAAGCCATCTTCCAGGCACCGTCGGTCGAGGGCCTCGCCGCCCTCGCAAGCGACGGTGGCGGCGACATCGCGGAGAGCCTTCGGATGATCCTGCCGCTGCGCCCGGCGCGCGACGCGGACGGCCCCACCGCGGGCCAGGAGCCGCTCTTCGCGGTCCACCCAGCGAGCGGAATCTCCTGGAAGTTCGCGGGGCTTCTCGCGCACCTCGAGGGCAGCCGACCGCTCTACGGACTGCAGCTGCCCGGCATCGCCCCCGATGTCGACCACGAATTCGAGCACAGCTCGCTCGAGGAGCTGCTCGACGAGTACGTGAAGGCCATGAAGAGCGTGCAGCCCGAGGGCCCGTATCGGATCATCGGATGGTCCTTCGGCGGACGCCTCGCGCAGCACCTCGCCGCCCACCTCCAGCGCGGCGGCGACGAGGTCGAGCTCCTCGCCATCATCGACGCCTACCCGACGGAGCATTCCTCCGTCGCCGGAGTCGACGGTGGCGACCGCATGTGGCGCGCGTTCCTCGACGCCAACGAGGTGGCGGCCCCGGCGGGCGAGCTCGACGCCGAAGCGGTGCGCGCGGTCCTGGCCGAGGCGGGCAACCCCCTCGCGGACATCCCTGCACGGAGCATCGACCGCATGGTGCGCGGCTTCCTCCGCGTCGGGGCGCTGCTCGACACGACCCCGATCCCCACCTTCGAGGGTGCGCTGCACGTGTTCGAGGCGCGGGTCGACGTGCCTGCAGACCGGCCAACCCCACAGGCCTGGGCGGCGCACGCCACGGGTCGGGTCACCTCGAGCGGAGTCCAGGCTCGCCACTCGGCGCTGCTCGACGACGCCTCCCTCCGCGTGATCGCCCCAGTGATCGACACGCTCATGTCCGATTCACATGCACCGCTTGCCAACCGATAGCGAGCCTGCTCCGAAGCACCTGGAGAACCATTCGCGCCACCTCACTCACGAACCCCCGCGTGAACAGAGAAGGGAACATCATGACCAATCCGTTCGATGACATCTCCGCAGAGTTCCGAGTCCTCGTCAACGAGCTGCAGCAGCACTCCCTCTGGCCTGACTTCGCCGACGTGCCCGCAGGCTGGGTCGTCGTCTACGGCCCAGCCCCCAAGCAGGCCTGCCTCGACTACGTGACCGAGAACTGGCGAGACATCACGCCCGTCCGCGAGCGCGACCTGGCGGTCTCGTGATCTCGATCCGCGGGCTCAGGAAGCGCTTCGGCGACTTCACCGCGCTCGACGGCGTCGACCTCGAGATCCCAGCAGGCTCCGTCCACGCGCTCCTCGGCCCGAACGGGGCGGGCAAGACCACCACCGTCCGAGTCGTCACGACCCTCCTCGACCCGGATGCCGGCGACGTGCAGGTCGCCGGCCACTCCGTCCGGCGCGAGGCCCAGGACGTGCGCCGCAGCATCGGCGTCTCCGGCCAGTACGCGGCCGTCGACGAGAAGCTCACCGGAGTCGAGAACCTGACGATGGTCGGACAGCTCTACGGCATGCGGCGCCGAGACGCGAAGGCACGCGCGAACGAGCTGCTGCGCGACTTCCGCCTCGATGACCTGCACCCCAAGAAGCGCGCGGGCGACTACTCGGGCGGTATGCGCCGCCGCCTCGACCTTGCCGGCGCCATCGTCGCCAGGCCGCCCGTCGTGATCCTCGACGAGCCAACGACGGGACTCGACCCGCGCGGGCGTCGCGATACCTGGGATGCGATCCAGACGCTCGCGACGGCAGGCACGACGGTGCTCCTGACAACCCAGTACCTGGAGGAGGCCGACCAGCTGGCCGATGCCATCTCGGTCATCGACTCGGGCCGGATCGTGGCAGAGGGCACCGCGTCGGCGCTCAAGGCGCGGGCAGGAGGAGCGGCGATCGATCTTGTGCTCGAGCGAGCGGAGGACGGCCACCGGGCCCTCCAGATCGTCGCCGCGGTCGGACGCGAGGCGTCCCTTGACGACCGCGCCGTGCGCATCACCGCCAAGGCACCGAACGGCAGCCGTGATCTCGCGGCCGTGCTCGCCGGCCTCTCGGAGGCCGGGATCGGCACGATCGAGGCGGCGCTGCGTCAGCCGACGCTTGACGAGGTCTTCCTCCAGATCACGGGGCAGCGACCCGACGACGCGTCCGCCGAGCTGCACTCCAACGACGAGCGAGAGGCGGTCACCGCATGAGCGCAATCACCGCAGCCTTCCGCGACGGCAGCATCGTCGCACGCAGGAACGTGCTCAACGTGCAGCGCACGCCGGGCGCCCTCGTGACCGGCATCGCGCAGCCCATCATCTTCGTCCTCATCCTCGCCTTCGTCTTCGGCGGCGCGTTGGGCGGCGCCGACTACCGCCAGTTCCTGATCGGCGGCATCCTCGCCCAGACCCTGACCTTCAACTCCTCGTTCACCGCCGTCTATCTCGCGAAGGACCTGCAGTCGGGCCTCATCGACCGGCTCCGCACGCTCCCCATGTCGCGCGTCGGCGTCATCCTCGGGCGGACGAGTTCCGATCTCGTCACGAGCATCATCTCCATCGCGGTGATCCTGACGTGCGGAATCGCGATCGGCTGGCGCGTCGAATCCGGCCCGCTCGAAGTGCTCGCCGCCTTCGCGCTGCTGCTGCTCTTCGCCTTCGCGACCTCCTGGATCGGCGCGACCATCGCGCTCACCGCGAAGAGCGTCGAGGTCGCACAGAGCCTCGGCCTCCTGTGGCTGTTCCCCGTCTGCTTCATCTCGGGTGCCTTCGTCTCGGCGGACATGCTCCCCGGCCCGCTTCGCGCGTTCGCGGAGTGGAACCCGGTCACGGCGGTCGCCAGCGCCGTCAGGGAGCTCTTCGACAACGCGGCACCGAGCGGCTTCACGGCTGCCGGAGGATGGCCCTCAGAGAACGCCGTCCTCTACGCGTTCCTGTGCAGCGTCGCGATCATCGCGATCTTCGCGCCGATCGCCGTGTGGCAGTACCGCCGCATCAGCCGCCGATGATCGCCGTGCTCGCCGCTGGCATCGACGAGGTCCTCGACGCGGCGTCGCAGTGCGCGAGCACCGACGACCTCGCCGCCGCCAGTGCTCGGAGCACCGAGGAGCTGCGGCGCCGCACACTGGCGGGGCGCGCCGCCCTCCGGCTGCTGGCGGCCTGGGGCCGCGGGGTCCCGCTCGAGCTGGCCGGCGAGCTCCACATCGACCGCCGCTGCGCAGACTGCGGCGGGCGCCACGGGCAGCCGACGAGCAGCGACCTCTCGCTCAGCTCCTCGACGACGAGCGGCCGGGTACTCGTCGCGATCGCCGACCCGGCGGATGCGATCGGCGTCGACATCGAGACCGTGCCGGCGCAGCTGTGGTCCGAGTTCGACGCGTACGCCCTGCACCCAGCAGAGAGGCTGCGGATGCCCACGTCGACGCAGCGGGTGGGCGTCGCTGCTCGCATCGCCCTCTGGACGGCGAAGGAGGCCGCGCTGAAGGTCTCCGGCCGTGGCCTCCGAGACGAGCCGTCCTCGCTGCTCGTCGAGGAGCATCCGCTCGATGGGCACCCCTCCTGGAGCCTGGTCCACGGTGCGCCGAGCCCCGCATCTGGTCCGTCCTCCGTGAGCGTCCGCGCACTCGCGATCGGCGGAAGCGCGGCGGGATCGATCGCCACCAACCGCCCGCAGGAGGTGCGGCTGTGGAGCATGCCCGAGCTGCTGACCGAGCTCGGCTGCCTCCCGGACACCGGCTACGACGTAGGCGAGCTCTCGCACCTGACCTGACCGCGGAAGTTCCCCGAGCCCGCCAGGTGGGAAAAGGCTGTGCTTCTCACCCCACACCGGCCGGCATCTTCCCGGATTCCAGGCGTGGAACGCACAATGTGGCTATGCGGAGAGTCAACGTCATCGTGGCCGGGACTGTCCAGGGTGTCGGCTACCGCTTCACCACGGCGCAGGAGGCGCAGCGTCTGGGGGTGAGCGGCTGGGTCCGCAACCTGCACGACGGCCGGGTCGAAGCCGAGCTCGAAGGCGAGGAGCACCAGGTGGATGCGCTCCTCGCGTGGATGAGCAAAGGGCCCCCGTACGCCGAAGTCACCGCATCTCGCGTCTCCGAGCGGACCCCCAAGGGAACCGAGGGCTTCCGCGTCGTGCGCTGAGCCTCCCTGCGCCGGCCTCACTTCCTAGGTCGTGAGCCCGCCGAAGAGCACCGAGACCATCATGGCGACGATGACCGAGTTGAACGCGAACGCCAGCACCACGTTGGTCCGGGCGATGCGCCAGCCGCGGCGCGACGTGATCTCGGCCGACGCCGTCGCGGCCATCGTCGACATCAGCACCGCGAGCGTCAGGTAGTCGCCGAAGCGCGGCTCCTCCTCGAACGGGAACACGATCTGCGACCGGCGCGCAGCACCACGCTCGCGCTCGTCCGCTCCCCCAAGCTCCGCCTCAGCATCAGCGACGGCGTCGAGGCGGAGGTACTCCAACGCGAACGCGTAGACCATGAGCGCCCACGAGGCCGCGACCGTGGCGAGTCCGAGCACCACGAAGATGGTCTGGTCGCGGAAGGCAGGTTCCTGCGCGATCGCGACCGTGAGGGCGACCGCGACCATGGCGCCCGCCATCGTCCAGTCCGTCGCTCCCCCGTAGCCGACGAGCCGGTGCCACCAGCGGCGCTTCGTGATGCGCTCTCGCCTCGAGGCGACACGCAGCTGCACCGCGTCCGCGTTGCGATAGGCGAGGTGCGTCCAGACCAGGTACACCGCTCCGAACAGGGGCCAGAACACGATGAAGACGCTCACGAGGTAGCGAACCGTGTCGCCGATCTCGACGCCGAGGCGTCTCGCCACGAACAGGTAGAAGGCCGCTGCGAACGGCAGCGCGACGAGCGCGCTCCAGTTGGCCCGTGCAGTGTCGCCCGTGATGCGTCTCGCCATGCGGCCATCCTCCCGCATCGCGCGGGGAATCGAGCGGCAGCGCGCACGAAAAAGCCCCGGTCAGCTTCAGCTGACCGGGGCTTCGTGGTGGATCTGAGGGGATTCGAACCCCTGACCCCCTGCATGCCATGCAGGTGCGCTACCAGCTGCGCCACAGACCCGCACCCGTTTCCGGGAACTCGAAAATAATAGCTCAGAAGCTGGGACGCACCAAATCGAGGCGGCCAGCGCGTGTCGCTACCGAGCGGTGCGACGGGGCCACGCATCCACGCCCATGCGAACCGCGATGACGACGAGGAAGGCCGCGAAGAGCAGATTCGCGAGCGACGGCGAGATGGCGGCTGCGCTCAAGCCCCCGAGGCTCGTCGTGAGGCAGGCGGCGCCACCGACCGCGAGGCCGGCGCCCACATCCACGTTCTTGCGTCGCAGGTTGCTGATCGTGCCGGACAGCGCCGTCGGAATCATCATGAGCAGGGAGCTGCCCTTCGCGAGCAGGTCGCTCGAGCCGAAGAGCACGACCAGCATCGGCACGACCACGACTCCCCCGCCGATGCCGAGCAGGCCGGACAGCACGCCCGTGCAGAGGCCCAGGAACACCAGCAGAGCGCCACCGAGCAGATCGATGTGCACTGCCGCGTCCCTCGAGGGCACGACGAGGAAGAGCGAGACGATGACAACCCCGATGAACGCGATGAACGCCCATTGCAGCGTGCGCTTCGAGATCTTCTCCAGCAGCCACGACCCGAGCGGGGCACCCGCGATCGCGCCGACGGCCAGGAGCCCCGCCAGGAGCAGGTCGACGTTGCCGCCGACCGCGTACGTCACCACACCGACGATCGCCGACGGCAGGATGGCGAGCAGCGAGGTGCCAGCGGCCAGGCGGGTGTCGAGCCGCACCAGATAGACGAGTGCGGGCACGATGAGGATGCCCCCGCCGACCCCGAAGAGCCCCGAGAGGAAGCCCGCGAGCAAGCCGGTGAGGATGAGCCAAGCCCATCCGCCCGTCGACCTGCGGGGCGTCACGCTGCTCAGCTCTGCTCGGCCTGGTTCGACTCGGTGGCGGCCGCGTCGCCCTCGCCGAGATCGAGCTTCACGACGGGTGCGTCGTTCCACAGGCGCTCGAGCCCGTAGAACGTGCGCTCCTCCTCGTGGAAGACGTGCACGACGATGTCGTTGAAGTCGAGGAGCACCCAGCGGCCCTCGCGACGGCCCTCACGGCGCAGCGTGCGCTGCCCGATGTCGCGCATCGCGTCTTCGATCTCATCGGCGATGGAGAGCACCATGCGCTCGTTGCGACCGGAGACGAGGAGGAAGATGTCCGTGAGCGGCATGTTGTTCGAGACATCCAGGCCGACGATGTCGAAGCCCAGTCTCTTGTCGGCAGCCCTCGCTGCGATGTCTGCCAGTTCGATTGCTCGCGTGCTCGCGGTCATTCGGTCCCTTTCATTGAGAGCCCAGAAGAGCTCAACGTGGTGTCCGAGAGGCGATGCGCTCGCCAGCTGATCAGAACCAACCCTGAACAATACCCAGGATCACTGCGACAACGCCAGCCACAGCGACGGCGAGGCCGCTCACGACCGCCCAGATCGACAGCCGCACGCCGTGCCCGCGGCGGGGTGCGAGCGGCATTCCAGGCTCGCGCACCGCGCGGCTGGCCGCGACAGGGCTGTGCTCCTCGACGACCCTCGAGTGCAGCTGCTCGTCGCCCTCGTCAGCGTGGTCGATCTCCGGCGAGTCGAGCCCCGTCGTCAGCGTGCCGAAGTTGGAGAGCTCGCGGGAGACCTGCATCTTGCCCGTGATCATGAGATCGCCCGCGCCGCTGAGGGCGCCGGTGATGTCGGGTGAGCTCATCTCCGGCATGACGATCATGCCGGTCGGCGTCTCGTCCGTGGAGTGGCTGGCCATGACGAGGCGTCGGAAGTAGTCGCCGCTCGTGCCGTCCTCCTGCGCCTCCTGCTCGACGGCCGCCGGGCTGCGATTGAACGAGTCGCCAGGCAGCTCGGGGACCTCAGGGGCCTCGAGCGTCACCGGCACGTCGATCGGCGTCGGCGAGAGGCCGTCCACCTGGAGCGGAGCCTCGAGCGCGACGCCGGATGCGAGCTGAGCCGGCTTGGCCGATTCAGCAGGAGGGGCAGGAGCGGCTGGAACGAGAGGAGCGGCTGGAGCCGCTTCGTCGGAGCCCGCCTGAGCCTCCACGGAGACCGTCGGCGCCATCGTCGGGAGCTCGGGCTGCTCGCCCTTCTCGCGGCGACGTTCGAGCTCGCGAAGCTCGCGGCGAGTCAGTGGGGCGTCACTCATATGGCATCAATCTCTTCTGCCGTGTACAGCCTGTGCTTGGCCATGTACTGCACGACACCGTCTGGCACCAGGTACCAGACCGGCTTCTCCTCGTAGGCCCTCGCCCTGATGTCCGTCGAGGAGATCGCCAGGGCTGGGATCTTGAGCGCCGTCACCTTGTCGGCGGGGATGCCGTCGGTGCGCATCTCGTGGCCTGGCCGCGAGACCGCGACGAACTGGGCGAGCTCGAACAGCTCCAGCGAGTTCTTCCACCCGAGGATCTGCGCGATGGCATCCGCACCCGTGATGAAGTACAGATCTGCGTCCGGACGGAGTCGCTGAACGTCGCGCAGGGTGTCGATCGTGTAGGTGGGGCCGTCGCGGTCGACGTCGACGCGACTCACCTTGAACCTGGGGTTCGAGGCAGTCGCGATGACCGTCATCAGGTAGCGGTGCTCGACCGGGGTGACGTGCGACTTGTGCGACGGCTTCCCCGTCGGCACGAAGAGCACCTCATCGAGATCGAAGTGCGCCGCCGCCTCGCTCGCCGCCACGAGGTGCCCGTGGTGGATCGGGTCGAAGGTTCCACCCATGACGCCGACTCTGCGGCGCTCGGGAACGGGGGAAGGCTCGACGGTGTGAGGCATAGGGGGGGGCGCGGCTCAGCGCTAGTGCTTCGAGTGCTCCGAGCCGGCCTCGATGACGCCAGCGTGGTTGAACGGCTCGTAAGGCACGACCTTGGAGTCGACCGGGTTGCTGTGCCACGTGTTGCGGAACGCGTACGTGACGACGATGAGGGCAACGAAGGCGACGAGCGTGACGACACCGAACATGATCGGGGGCATCACCAGCTCGTTGACGATGTGGTGCCCCTCTTCGGCCAGCACGGTTTGGGCCAGCACGGCATCAGCAAGCGCAGCGGGAATCAGCTCGATCATGCGTCCCACCCTACCAATGTTCGCGAGGTCACTCGTCGACCCTCCACACGCCACCCTCGCGTTCGCGCTCGAGTTCGGCACGCGCCGCGGCCTTGCCGTCCATGCGCTCGTAGTAGCCCTCGCGCCGCTCACGCGTTGTGGTGCGGCTGCTCTCCTCGAGGCGACTGTCCGTGCCACGCGGCGAGACCGTGAGCTCTGCCGCGCTCGTGAGCGTCGGCTCCCAGTCGAAGACGATGCCCTGCGCGCCAGGCCCGATGATGACGGCCGAACCGGCGACTGCACCGGCCTTGAAGAGGGCTTCCTCGACACCGATCTTGTTGAGGCGGTCCGCGAGGTAGCCGATGGCCTCGTCGTTCGCGAAGTCCGTCTGCGCGACCCAGCGCTGTGGCTTCTCGCCGAGGATCCGGTACGTGTTGCCGTGCGTCCCGCCCTCGACGCGAATCTCGAACGGCTTCTCGTCGACGGGGCGCGGACGCAGCACGATGCGCGGCTTGATGGCCAGCTCAGCGAGTTTGGCCTCCCTGTCGCGGTCGATGAGCTCACCGAGCGCGAAGGAGAGCTCCTTGAGGCCCTCGTGGCTCACCGTCGAGATCTCGAAGACACGGTAGCCGCGCTCCTCCAGCTCGGGGCGCACGAACTCGGCGAGCTCACGCCCATCGTGCAGGTCGATCTTGTTGAGCGCGATGAACTGCGGGCGCTCCAGGAGGGGCGTCTGCCCCTCTGGCACCGGGTAGTTGCCGAGCTCCTCGAGGATGACATCGAGGTCGCTGATCGGGTCGCGCCCCGGGTCGAGCGTTCCGCAGTCGAGCACGTGCAGCAGCGCGGAGCACCGCTCGACGTGCCGCAGGAAGTCCAGGCCGAGTCCCTTGCCCTCGCTCGCGCCCTCGATGAGGCCGGGAACGTCGGCGACCGTGTAGCGGTACTGGGCCGCCTGCACGACGCCGAGGTTCGGGTGGAGCGTCGTGAAGGGGTAGTCGGCGATCTTCGGCTTGGCCGCGGACATCGCCGCGATGAGGCTCGACTTGCCAGCAGACGGGTAGCCGACGAAGGCAACATCCGCGACGATCTTGAGCTCGAGCTGCACCTGCAGCTCCTCGCCTGGCGTGCCGAGCAGAGCGAAGCCCGGCGCCTTGCGCTTCGTGTTGGCGAGCGACGCGTTGCCGAGGCCACCCTGTCCGCCCTCGGCAGCGACGTAGCGCATGCCGGGCTCGGAGAGGTCAGCGAGTTCGACGCCGTCCGCGTCACGGACGACCGTTCCGATGGGAACCGGCAGATCGAGCGGCTGACCGGTGTACCCGTTGCGCCAATCGCCCATGCCGAAGCCGCCCTTGTCGCTCGAGCGATGCGGCTTGTGGTGGTACGACAGCAGCGTCGTCTCCTGCGGGTCGGCGTAGAACGTGATGCTGCCGCCGTTGCCGCCATCACCGCCGTCGGGGCCGGCGAGTGGCTTGAACTTCTCGCGCTTGACAGAGACGCAGCCGTTGCCACCCTCTCCAGCGCGCAGATACAGCGTCACCTGGTCGACGAAGGTGGCCATGAAGAGCTCCTGTAGAACGATAAGTCGTGAAAATACGGATGAGGGGCGGACCGTGGCCCGCCCCTCATCCTGACACCGCCCTGGATTCAGGGACTGTGCTTGCTGCTATTCGCCAGCGACGATGTTGACCACCTTGCGGCGGCCCTTCGCACCGAACTCGACGATGCCTGCCGAGAGGGCGAACAGCGTGTCGTCGCCACCGCGGCCCACGAGGGCGCCGGGGTGGAAGTGCGTGCCGCGCTGACGGACGAGGATCTCGCCCGCGCTGACGGTCTGGCCCGCGAAACGCTTCACGCCGAGGCGCTGAGCGTTCGAGTCACGGCCGTTGCGAGTCGAGCTCGCTCCCTTTTTGTGTGCCATTGAAGTCTGCTCCTCGACTTACTTGATGTCGGTGATCTTGATGCGCGTGAGCTCCTGACGGTGGCCCTGACGCTTCTTGTAACCGGTCTTGTTCTTGTACTTCTGGATGACGATCTTCGGGCCGCGGAGGTCGTTGAGGACCTCTGCAGTCACCGTGACCTTAGCGAGCTTCTCTGCGTCACTCGTGATGGTCTCACCGTCGACGAGCAGCACAGCCGGAAGCGTGACGTTGCCCTTCTTGTCGGCAACAACACGGTTCGTGGTGAGCACAGTGCCCACCTCTACCTTCTCCTGCCGTCCACCGGCGCGCACAACTGCGAATACCACTTCAGTACCTTTTCTCCGAGCCCGACAAGGTCGGACGCTGTGTCTTCAAACTCTGGAAGCCCTGCTCGCTGCGGCGAGCTGACTCTGCCCTGCAACCGGGCGAGGGAATGCCAGCACGAATGCAAACGTGCAACAGCGAACCACTTTACCCGGCAGGGTCGGTGCGCGCAAGCGCACCCACCCACTCGACGCTTTCGCGTCCGGTCGCCCTACCCTGCCATCTTACTCGGCAGAGAGCGGCGGCGTCGTGATGCGGCGGCGGCGCGGACGCCCCGAAGCACCCTTGGGCGGCTCAACCGTCGCCGGTTGCGCTGCCTTCGGCGCAGACGCCGTCGGCGCATCCTGAACCTTCTCAGGAGCGGCGGCGGGCGTCGTCACCTCGACCGCGGCGGGGGCCTCGGTCGTTTCGTCTGCTGCCGACGGCTGCTCACCCTCTGGGGTGACCAGCGCATCCAGCAGCGAGTCGAGTTCACGAAGCGCTGCCGGGTCGGCCTCGCGCTTGGTCTGTGCCGGCTCGGCGCTCTGGGCCGAGTCGAAGTCGAAGAGGTTCTCGCTGGCACGCGCCTTGCGGTCGTCGCCATCCGACTGCTGCACCGCGTTGCGGTCGAGCGTCACCGGCCCGCTTGGTGCCTGCTCCGGAGCCTCTGACGATGCGGGAGCCTGAGCATCCGTCTTGGCGCGCCTGCGACCGCGGCGCGAACGACGCGACTCACCCTGCTGCCCGGACTGCTCATCGCTGCCACGCTCGTCGGCGACCGACGCCTGGGCGCTTGCCTGCACGACGGGCTGCTGCTCTTCCGAAGGCTCGCCCTGCTTCTGCCCGGTGAGCGTCGACGCCGCGATCTTCGAGAGAGCGCCCCGCGCCTCCTCGGTGATGCCGTGCGTCGACGTCGCGGCCGGAGCTGCGACGGCACGAGGTGCCTGCTGCTCACGCTGCTGACCACCGCGGCCCTTGCGGCTGCTCTTCGCGTTCGCGCTGCTGTCCGGCGCTCCCCCACGGTGCTTGAGCACCGGGTCGTGGAAGACGATGACGCCGCGGCCAGCGCAGGACTCGCACGGCTCGCTGAACGTCTCGAGCAGGCCGAGACCGAGCTTCTTGCGGGTCATCTGAACGAGCCCGAGGCTCGTCACCTCTGCGACCTGGTGCTTGGTGCGGTCACGGCTCAGGCATTCGATGAGGCGACGCATGACGAGGTCGCGGTTCGATTCGAGCACCATGTCGATGAAGTCGACGACGATGATGCCGCCGATGTCGCGAAGACGCAGCTGGCGGACGACCTCTTCGGCCGCCTCCAGGTTGTTCTTGGTGACCGTCTCCTCGAGGTTGCCGCCGGATCCGACGAACTTCCCCGTGTTGACGTCGACGACCGTCATGGCCTCCGTGCGGTCGATGACCAGCGAGCCGCCGGACGGCAGCCAGACCTTCCGGTCCAGCGCCTTCTCGATGTGCTCGGTCGCGCGGTACTCGGCGAAGACGTCGGCGCCCTGGAACGCCTCGACGCGGTCGACGAGGTCAGGGGCAACCTGGTGCAGGTAGTTCGTGATGGTCTCGAGCTCTTCGCTGCCCTGGATCACGATCTTGTGGAAGTCCTCGTTGAAGACGTCGCGGATGATCTTGACGAGGAGGTCGGGCTCGGAGTGCAGGAGCGCCGGAGCGGGTCCCGCCTCGATGCGCGAGGAGATGTCGGCCCACTGCGCGGTGAGTCGGTTGACGTCGCGCTCGAGCTGATCCTGGGTCGCACCCTCGGCAGCCGTGCGCACGATGACGCCGACGCCTGCCGGCAGCGTCTCCTTGAGGATCTTCTTGAGGCGTGCGCGCTCCGTGTCCGGGAGCTTGCGGGAGATGCCGTTCATGGAGTTCCCCGGCACGTAGACCAGGTAGCGACCAGGCAGCGACACCTGGCTCGTGAGGCGGGCGCCCTTGTGGCCGATCGGGTCCTTCGTGACCTGGACGAGCACGCGGTCGCCCGGCTTGAGGGCGTTCTCGATGCGACGCGACTTGCCGCCGACCTCCGCAGCGGCCCAGTCGACCTCACCGGAGTAGAGCACGGCGTTGCGGCCGCGCCCGATGTCGATGAATGCTGCCTCCATGCTCGGGAGCACGTTCTGCACGCGACCGAGGTACACGTTGCCGATGAGCGACGACTCCTGCGAACGCGCGACGTAGTGCTCGACGAGCACCTTGTCCTCGAGCACGCCGATCTGGACGCGGTCGTCCTTGGCGCGGACGAGCATGACGCGGTCGACCGCCTCGCGACGAGCGAGGAACTCGGACTCGGTGATGACCTGGCGGCGACGACCGCTCTCGCGGCCCTCGCGGCGGCGCTGACGCTTCGCCTCGAGACGCGTGGACCCCTTGATCTTCTGCGGCTCCGTGATGAGCACGGGCTCTTCGACCGGCTGCTCCTCGCGGGACTGACGACGACGCGTCGTCGACTGCTGGCGCTCCGCCGGGGCCTGCCGGCGGTCGTCGCGCGACGACTCCCTCGAGCGGTCGCCACGGTCAGAACGCTCGCCGCGGTCAGAGCGATCGTTGCGCTCGCCGCGGTCGGAGCGATCGCTGCGGTCCTGCCTGTCGTAGCGATCGTTCCGGTCGCCGCGCTCCTGGCGCTCGTACGGCTCGTCGTCCTGACGGCGACCGCGGCCGCGATCTTCCCGTGGGCTGCGCTCCAGCATCGGGGGCAGATCTGGCTGCAGGAAGAAGAGCGTCGTCGAGGAGATGACTGCCGGGACCGACGACGCGGACTCCTCGGTCGACTCCTGCTGCGCTGCGCCTACCTCTGCCGCAGTCGCGGACTCCTGGCCCGTCTCCGCGTCGAACTGCTCATCGGTGGTGTTCTGGTCTGATTCGTTTGTGGTCACCATTTCTGGTGTGCTCCTACTCCGGCGTGGCGCAAAGCGTGCGCCCACCCCTCCGGGCGATGAAGGTGCCATGCATCCTCATCGAAAATGGTCTCCGCCCGTTCGGCGGAAAGGTTGTACGTGGTGTGCCGCGGTTGCGGCGATCCTGCCTGCGGCCCGTGCGACGGAGCGTTGCTCTGCTCGTGGCTCGTGCCTGAAAAACTTCGGGTGCCGTGGGACTCTGCCCGGTCGACCTTTCCAGTATCGCACGGCCACCGCATCCAGGCCCGATTTCGGCTGTGCGCCCACCGTCAGGGCAGGACCCGCCTGTGGTGTGCGATGCCGAGGATGCGCTCGGCGGCCGCGCAGTACCCGGCGAGGAACGCGCTCGCCACGAGCCCGACCGCATCCTCCGTCGGAAGGAAGCGCGGGTGGTGGAGTGTCGGGGCGTAGGCGCCTCCGGGCCCAGGCAGGCCTGCCGTCTCGACGCCCGCGAAGCACATGATCGAGGGGACCTCGTCGCAGTAGTACGAGAAGTCGTCGCCACCAAGCGAGCGCATGGGCTCCGCCCCGTCGACACCGAGGCGCGCGAGCCAGTCATCGGCGTCCGACGCGAGGTGGGTGTCGTTGATGAGGACGGGCATGTTCTGGTGCATGTGCACGATCGCCTCCGTGCCGTACGCCTCAGCAGTGCGCACCGCGAGGTGCTGCACGGCCGCGAACAGGAGCTCGCGGTCTTTCGGCGCCGTCGTGCGCATCGACGCGAGCAACCGGGCGCTCGAGGGCAGCACGTTCGCAGCGCCCTCGCCTGCAGAGAGCGTCCCGACGCTGATCACCGCCGGGTTCATGGGCGAGATCGTGCGACGGACGACCTCGGGGAGCCCGAGCGCGATCTGGGCGACGGCCGCGACGGGGTCGGCAGCCTGGTGCGGATACGCGCCGTGGCCGCCTCTCCCCTGCAGCGAGATCTCGATCTCATCGGCAGCCGCGTTGATGTAGCCGCCGCCGATCGCGATCGCCCCGCGCGGCACGCCCGGGTGGACGTGCGCGCCGATGACGTGCTCGACCTGGAACCGCTCGAGGCCACCCTCCTGCACGATCTGATGCGCGCCCGAGGGGTAGGTCTCCTCCCGTGGCTGCAGGATCGGCACGAGTCCGACGGGGAGGTCGAGGTGGTCCGCGGCCCGGATGAAGGCGACGAGCGCCGCCTGGTGGACGTCGTGCCCGCACGCGTGCATCGCGCCGTTCGATGAGGCGAACGGAACCCCGGTGAGCTCGGTCAGCGGCAGCGCATCCAGCTCGGCGCGCACCCCGACGGCGCCCCCGGTTGCGGGGCCGAGGCGCCCGATGCGCCCGGAGTCGGCGATGCGGTGCATCGTGACCCGGTCGCCGAGCTCGCCCTCGAGGCGGGCGGCGGTGTCGTTCTCCTCACCGGAGAGCCGGGGGTCGGCGTGGAGCTCCTGACGCAGCCGGACGGCCGCCGGCAGCTCCTCGCGCAGCGCAGCCCGCCACGCCGAGGCCAGCTCGTCGAGCCGCTCGCTGTGCTCCGTCGACGACGATCTCCCAGCCTTCATCTCGCAACTCGCCCCCGAATCAATGTTCTCGCACCTGACGGCCCGCCTCCTGCGAAGCCTACGACTCGGCCGAAGCCCGACCGAGTCGTCCACCTCTCGAGTCGCTCAGGCCGCGAACCAGATGCCGAGCTCGCGTTCGGCTGACTCGACGGAGTCGGAGCCGTGCACGATGTTGAGGAGCACACCGGCGTCCCAGTCGCGACCGAGGTCGCCCCGGATCGTGCCGGGCGCGGCAGTCGTGGGGTCGGTCGTGCCGGCGAGCGATCGGAAGCCCTCGATGACGCGGTGGCCCGCGACGCGGATCGCGACGGTCGGCCCCGACTGCATGAACTCGAGGAGGCCCTCGTAGAACGGCTTGCCCTCATGCTCCGCGTAGTGCTCCGACAGGAGCGCACGGTCTGCGTGGACGAGGCGGATGTCGACGAGCGAGTAGCCCTTCGTCTCGATGCGGCGAAGCACTTCGCCCGTGAGGCCGCGCTGAACGCCGTCCGGCTTGACGAGGACGAGCGTCTCTTCGATGGTTGCCATGGTTCCTCCATTGATCGTGGTGGTCGGCCCTGCGAGGGGCCAGGTCGTTCGGTGAATGCGTGCAGGTCAGCTGGTCAGCTGCTCGGTGGGTCGTTCTGCTCCGTGATGGGCATCCCGTCGACGCCGATCTCACCCGCCGCGAGGCGACGGTTGTACTCGGCGATGATCGGAGCGCGCTGCCGGTCGATCTGGCCGCCCTTCCACATGAAGTACGTCCAGGATGCGAGGAACAGCGCCCCGACCACGAACATACCGGGGTGGAGGAAACCGGCGGCGACGAGCAGGATCTGCACGGCCCACCCGAGCCAGATCCCCCACTCGTACCTGAGCAGCCCGATCGTCACGACGATGAGCACGGCGAAGGTGAGGCCGAGCGCAAACGCTGGAACGGGCTCGAGCACGCGCATCCCGAACACCAGCAGCGTGCCGAGGAAGACGACGAAGAGCTCGAAGCCCAGGAAGATGGAGCCGATGACCTCGCGGATGCTGCGCTGACGGGGCAGCCGGCCGCTGTTGCGCCGACTCACGACTCCTGCGCCCAGCCTTCGTCGCGCGAGAGGGTGAGCGCGGTGCCGATGAGCGTGACGGAGCCCGTGATGAGCACTGCGGCGTTCCTGCCATCATCTGCACCCTCGGCGAGGAGATCGAGGGCGATCTCGCGGGCGCGCTCGATGGCATCCTCCGCTCGCTCGAGCACCTCGGGCTCGCCGCCGGTGACCTCGCGCACGATGTCGCCGAGCTCCTCGGCGTCGATGGCGCGCACCGAGTCGGACTGGGTGACGACGAAGCGCTCCGCGATGGGCTGCAGGGCGCGGACGATGCCGGCCGCGTCCTTGTCCGCCAGGACTCCGAGCACCACGACGACGCGCGAGAAGTCGAACGACTCGGTCACGGCCCTCGCGAGCGCCTCGGCGCCGTGCGGGTTGTGGGCGGCATCGATGAGCATGGGCGGGGTGACGCCGATGCGCTCGAGGCGACCCGGCGACTTCACCTCGCCGAACGCCGCCTCGACGAGCTCATCGCGCAGGCTCCGGTTCGCGCCGAAGAACGCCTCGACCGCAGCGAGCGCGACGGCGGCGTTGTGCGCCTGGTACTCGCCGTCCAGCGGCAGCAGCAGGTCCTCGTACGTGCCAGCGACGCCGCGAACCGTCACGAGGCGTCCGCCGACGGCCAGCTGGTTGCTGACGACGGAGAAGTCCTTCGGCTCGGCGTACATGTGCGCCTCGGACATCTCTGCGGCACGTGTGATCTCCGCGAGCACCTCGGGCTGCTGCTCTGCCGTGACGACGCGCGCGGCGGGCTTGATGATGCCGGCCTTGGTGCGCGCGATCTCCGAGAGCGTCCTGCCGAGTCGCTGCGTGTGGTCGAGCGCGATGGGCGTGAAGACGGCGACCTCGCCGTCGGCTACGTTCGTGGAGTCCCACTCGCCTCCCATGCCCACCTCGACCACAGCGACATCCACGGGAGCGTCGGCGAAGCACGCGTAGGCGAGCACCGTGAGGGCCTCGAAGAACGTGAGGCGCGGCTCTCCCGCCGCCTCGAGCTCCGCATCGACGATCGAGAGGAAGGGCGTGATGTCCTCCCAGTTCGCGACGAGTCGCTCGTCGCTGATGGGGCTTCCGTCGACGGCGATGCGCTCGTTGATGCGCT
This sequence comes from Pseudoclavibacter sp. RFBG4, assembly GCF_002931515.1. NCBI lineage: Bacteria > Bacillati > Actinomycetota > Actinomycetes > Micrococcales > Microbacteriaceae > Pseudoclavibacter > Pseudoclavibacter sp. RFBG4. Next base: position 115,599 of record NZ_PSYC01000026.1, read on the forward strand.
CCAGGTGCGGACTCGTGAGGAGGCCGGTGCGCAGGCCGTGGGCGCGCAGCACGGTCTCGATGATGCGTGCGGTCGAGCTCTTGCCGTTGGTGCCCGTGATGTGGATGACCGGGTACGCCGTGTGCACGTCTCCCAGGAGCTCGACGGCGCGCCTCGTCGCGTGGAGTCGCGGCTCTGGGGCCGCCTCCCCCACGCGCTCCATGAGCTCGTCGAAGACACGCTCGCCTTCGCTGGCCCAGTCGGTGCCCTCGAGGAGCGTCCGCTCGTCTTCCTCGCGCTCCGTCAGGACCTCGTCCTCGTCGTCGGAGAGCGCCGGCGTGAACGTCTCGGCGATGTCCCTCGGCTCGAGCTCGAAGTCGCCGGATGCGTCCGAGGCGTCCGATTCGCCGGACTGCTCTTCCCAGTCGCCGGAATCCTGCTGGTCGCGTTCGCTCACGCCACTACCTCCACGTCGATCTCAAGGGCTCCATACGTGTCCGCGCTCACCTCGTCGTCAGCCGGCGACGCGAGTCCGCCGGTGACCTGGAACTCGACCGCGAGGGTCTCCCCCGAGATGAGCTCCCGATGCGCCTCGATGGCGGCGACCGACGCGTCGTCGGCGCGCAGGGCGAGGCGGATGCGGTCGGAGACCTCCAGTCCCGCCTCCTTGCGCGCATCCTGGATCGCACGCACGACGTCGCGCGCGAGGCCCTCCGCGGCGAGCTCCGCACTCACGTTCGTGTCGAGGACGAGGATGCCGCCGCTCGGCAGCAGGGTGATGGCTCGGTCGTCGCTCTCGCCTGCGGTGACGAGCTTGACCTCGTACTCACCCGCCTCGAGCTGCAGTCCGCCAGCCGTGACGACGCCGTCGACCTCGCTCCAGTCTCCGGACTTCGAGGCCTTGATCGCCAGCTGCACCTGCTTGCCGAGGCGCGGGCCGGCGGCGCGCGCGTTGACCTGCAGGACGCGGTCGATGCCGTACTTGGCCTCGGACTCGGCGACGAAGCGCTCGAACTCGACGGACTTCACGTTGAGCTCGTCGCGCAGGATGCTCGCGAAGGGCTCGAGCGCGTCCGTGTTCGGCGCGACGACGGTGAGACTCGCGAGCGGGAGGCGCACGCGGCGCCCGGCCTGCTTGCGCAGGGACAGCGCCGAGCTCGTGACGCGGCGGACCGCATCCACCGAGTCGACGAGCGCCTGATCGCCTCGGAACGCCGACGCGTCCGGCCAGTCGGTGAGGTGCACGCTGCGGCCGCCCGTGAGCCCGCGCCACACCGTCTCGGAGATGAGCGGCGTGAGTGGCGCGGCGACGCGCGTGAGCGTCTCGAGCACGGTGTAGAGCGTGTCGAACGCCTCAGTGCTCGTGGCGTCGTCGGTCACTCCTCGCCAGAAGCGGTCACGCGAGCGACGCACGTACCAGTTGGTGAGCACGTCGCCGAAGTCGCGCAGGCGCGATGCGGCGGTCGTCGAGTCGAGCGCCTCGAGGTCTGCCTGCACCTCGGAGACGAGCACGCCCAGCTTGGCGAGGATGTACTGATCGAGCACATCGCTCGAGTCGGTGCGGAACGTCGCCTCGTACGCCTGGGTCGAGCCGACCGCGGTATTCGCGTAGGTCGTGAAGAAGTAGTACGTCGACCACAGCGGGAGGAGGAACTGGCGGACGCCCTCGCGGATCGTCTCCTCGGTCACGATGAGGTTCCCGCCGCGCAGCACGGGGCTCGCCATGAGGAACCAGCGCATGGCATCCGACCCGTCTCGGTCGAACACCTCCTGCACGTCCGGGTAGTTGCGGAGGCTCTTCGACATCTTGCGACCGTCGTTGCCGAGCACGATGCCGTGGCTCACGACCCGCTTGAACGCGGGGCGGTGGAAGAGCGCCGTCGAGAGCACGTGCATGACGTAGAACCAGCCGCGCGTCTGCCCGATGTACTCGACGATGAAGTCGGCGGGCGAGTGCGAGTCGAACCACTCGCGGTTCTCGAACGGGTAGTGCACCTGCGCGTACGGCATGGAGCCGGAGTCGAACCACACGTCGAGGACATCGGGGATGCGCCGCATCGTGGATGCGCCGGTCGGGTCGTCCGGGTTCGGGCGCGTGAGCTCGTCGATGAACGGGCGGTGGAGGTCGGTCGGTCGCACCCCGAAGTCGCGCTCGATGTCGTCGAGCGAGCCGTAGACGTCGATGCGCGGGTAGTCGGGGTTGTCGCTCTTCCACACGGGGATGGGGCTGCCCCAGTACCGGTTGCGGCTGATCGACCAGTCGCGGGCCCCTTCGAGCCACTTGCCGAACTGGCCGTCCTTGACGTTGTCCGGCACCCAGTCGATCTGCTGGTTGAGTTCGACGAGCTCATCGCGGAACTGCGTGACGCGCACGAACCAGCTCGAGACGGCCTTGTAGATGAGGGGCTTGCGGCAGCGCCAGCAGTGCGGATAGGAGTGCTCGTAGCTGGCCTGCTTGAACAGCCGGCCATCGGCCCGCAGGAGCTGGGTGAGCGGCTTGTTGGCGTCGAAGACCTGCAGGCCGGCGACGGGCCCGACGGCGGCGAGGAACTTGCCACCCTCGTCGACGGAGAGGATCGTCGGGATGCCGGCGGCGTCGCTGAGCACCTTGTCGTCCTCACCGTAGGCGGGCGCCTGGTGCACGATGCCGGTGCCGTCGGTCGTGGTGACGTAGTCGCCGAGCAGGAACTGCCACGCGTTCTGCGTGCCGTAGGTCTCGGTGTCGGCGTAGAAGTCCCACAGGCGCTGGTAGCGGACGCCGGCGAGCTCGGCGCCCGTGAGGGTGCGACTGGTCGCGTCGACCGCGTCCTCCGCGCTCTCGTAGCCGAGCTCCTTGGCATGGGCCGCGACGCGTGCACTGGCGAGCAGGAAGGAGCCCGCTCCCGTCTCCGTGCCGTCTGCCGCGCCGAGCGGGCCAGCTGGCACGACGGCGTAGTCGATCTCGGGGCCGACCGCGAGGGCCAGGTTGGTCGGGAGGGTCCACGGGGTCGTCGTCCAGGCGAGCGCCTTCACGCCGGCGAGGCCAAGCGCATCCGCACGCTCCCCCTCGAGCGGGAAGGTGACGGTGACCGTCTGGTCCTGGCGCATCTGGTAGACGTCGTCGTCCATGCGCAGCTCGTGGTTGGAGAGAGGCGTCTCGTCGTTCCAGCAATACGGCAGCACGCGGAAGCCCTCGTAGGCGAGGCCGTCGTCGTAGAGCTTCTTGAAGGCCCAGAGCACCGACTCCATGTAGGAGATGTCGAGCGTCTTGTAGTCGTTCTCGAAGTCGACCCAGCGGGCCTGGCGGGTGACGTACTCCTGCCACTCGCGGGTGTACTTGAGCACCGACTCGCGGGCGGCGTCGTTGAACGTGTCGATGCCCATGGCCTCGATCTCGGCCTTCGACTGGATGCCGAGCTGGCGCATGGCCTCGAGCTCGGCGGGCAGGCCGTGTGTGTCCCAGCCGAAGCGGCGGTGCACCTGGCGGCCGCGCATCGTGAAGTAGCGGGGGAAGACGTCCTTGGCGTACCCGGTGAGGAGGTGCCCGTAGTGCGGGAGCCCGTTCGCGAAGGGAGGGCCGTCGTAGAAGACCCACTCCTCGGCGCCCTCGCGCTGGTCGATGGAGGCCTGGAAGGTGCCGTCTTCGCGCCAGAAGTCGAGCACCCGCTCTTCGAGGCGCGGGAACGACGGCGAGGCGGCGACGCCGTCTCTCGTCGAGCTGGCGGGATCGGCGGCTGGTCCGAACGAGGCCTTCGGGTAGCTCATGCGGTGGAACTCCTGGCAGTAAGTGGATGTGCTTGGTCTGCTTCAGGGACGCCTTCCGGCGCGGTACCACCCCGATTGCGCGCTCCCCCAGATGATGCTCCGGAGGCGCTCGCCACTCGTTCCGGGCTGTGACGGGCCCTCCCGACCGGTTCTACTTGGTTCGCGTTCCTCGAGAGGCTCGCTCACCGTTCTTCCGGGGACTCCCCGCTGATGGGCGGATCACAGTCATGCTGCCAACATCGTACGCGCCTGGGCATGCTGCGCGAAACGGACAGGCCAGGCTCAAGGGAAGGCTGTGTACGCTCGCTTCTTCTGGATTCATCGACGGACGGCACTCAGCGCATGCTCACCTCTCACCTCTCGAAGCTCGCAGCGACCGGCATCTTCGCGACCATCGCGCTCACGGGATGCTCAGCGCTCGGCGGAGGGGAGACGGCGACTCCGTCTCCCTCGGCTGCGACGACGACCGAGGCCACGACGGCCGACGGCGGCGGAACCTGCGCGGACGTGCAGGCCGAGATCGATTCGATCAGCACAAGCGTCCAGGGCATCCCCGACCAGGTGCCCGGTGATATCCCCGGAGCCGTCGCGACGCTCGCGACCGTAGGCGCCAGCCTCACGACGCTGCAGCAGAGCGTCACGGACCCCGACCTCAAGACGCACGTCGACACGCTCGTCACCGAGGTGACGGAGCTGCAGACCACAGCTGGGGAGCTCACGAACGGCGAGGGTGGCTTCGCGGCCGCCGCGAGCATCCTGACGCAGCTCGGCGAGGTCGAGTCGGCCCTCTCGTCGCTGACTGCTTACTGCGAGCTGCAGACGAGCTAGAGGCACCGGAAGGACCTCTGACCGGCGCTCTCCGCCCCTTGCGAGGGTTCGGCCCGAGCGCGACGGTCTCGACTGCAGTCAGCTCCCGTGAGACTGCTCCTGCAGCGCTGATCCGCGCAGAGTTCTGCGCCGGAAGAGCCGGTATTCCCAGCCCGGTCTGAGGGCTCGCCATCTGCCCGTCCGGTCGCGCACGACGTCAAGCTGGTTCTTGTGGGCCAGGTGGTGATGGAAGCTGCAGAGGAGCACTCCCTCGTCGACGTTCGTGAAGCCGCCCTCAACCCACGGCGTGGTGTGGTGCGCTTCGCACATGCCCGGCGGCTTCCAGCAGCCCGGGGTGATGCAGCCCCCGTCGCGGGAGGCGAGCGCTCTGCGTTGCGCGCGACTGTACAACCGCTGACGGCGGCCGAGTCTCAACGGTTCTCCGTTCGAGCCCAGGAGCGCCACCTGAACGAACCCGTCGCAGAGGGTCTTCGCGACCAGGCTCGGCGGCACCGGCGTTCCGGTGCGCTCGAGGTGCGGCACGTCGGCTGGGCGCTTGGCCTCTCCCTTCAGGCCAGCGTCTGTCGTGGTGATGACCACGGTGGGCGCCTCTCCGCTCGCGCGGGGAGCGTCCGGGGCTTCCGCGAATCGCGCGAAGACCAACTCCACGGCGTCCATACGCTGCTGGGCGGGCGTGCGCTGGTCAGGGATTCGCTCGTCCGGATGCGAGACATCGACGTCCGCCGCATCGACTCCCTCGGCACCGCGTTCGTCAGCGCCAGCGCTCCCGATGGGCGGGACGTCTTCGAAGGCAACCTTGCGGCGGGGCGAGGTGACCGTCTCGCACACCTTCCGGAGCAGCTCCCCCTGCTCCGGAGTCGCGACGAATCGCCCCGTGACCGTGCCGTCCGAACGCTCCCGCATCCAGAATCCCCGCTTGCGCGCAACGCGCTCCGCGAGTGGCTCCGTGCCGTCGGGGTCGAGGAACGCCACCCACTGCGCCGCCTGGACCCGAAGCAGTTCCGGAGTTGCCGGAGCGAGATCTTCTGGGTTCACGCCCCGCGCCGAGTCGACGAGCTCCGTCTCAGCCGCGTCGAGATGCGCTCGCTCGGCACGACCGTTCACGGGCTTCAGACCTTGCACGATCGCAGACGCCTGCCCGAGCGAGATCTGCGCGGCTGCAAGGGCGGTCGCAACGGCCGAATGTGCCGGCCCGAGATGCTCGCCCGTCAGACTCATCGGGGCGCGGGTGGCCTCCGCGACGCGAACCAGCGACCCGGCCTCGGCGTAGGGAACCCCCAGGAGCTGCTGGAGCATCTCCGCGAGGTTGGAGAAGCCCATGCTCCGAACGAGCTCGTCGGGCGCCGAGCCCTCCTCGTCACGACGAAGCACCTCCCCCGCAACCTCGACCAACGCCGCGTCCAGTGCGCGCCGACGGCTCGCGAACTCCGCGATCACCACGGGAATCTCCATCGCCAGCAAAGCCGGAGCGTGGCCGGGGGACGCGATGAGCCCGTCGACCGTCGCGGTCTCCGGCGACGACCGCCTGGAGGTCGCCTCGTTGCGCCCCGTGCCACTCTGCCCAAGAACCATGATGATCTCCCCCCCCGGGATCACCTCGAGCCTAGCACTTAGAGCGTCACCATGGGCTCGTTGATCAGGAATTTATCGACGTTCTTCGAAGACAGAATCGAACCGAGAAGCTCCGGATCAGAGGACACCAGGCCACAGCGCGCGTCGCGAGGCCGAACGCCTCGAGCACCGCAGGCCTACTCGGCCGAGTACGCCAGGAAGATCGGGGCGCTCGCCTCGTCCACGACGCTCGAGAAGCTGCCTCGGGTCGGCCCCTCCTCGATCCAGAACACGGTCGCGGCGATGGTCGCCGAGATGATGGAGCCTGCGCAGACGGTGCGCTGCAGCCGCCCCAGCCCCGGCTCCGCTCGGGCGAGGAAGTCCGTGAGCGCCGACTGCTGGGCCAGAGCGCGCTTCGTGCCAGTCGCGGCGAGGTCTGCACTCGTGCCTGCCACGCTGCGCAGCGAGCCCGCCCAGCGAACGGTCTCGGGCTGCACCGTGTCGGCGATCTCGAGCAGCACCTTCCGGAGCGTCGCGAGGCCGTCTCCCCTCTTCGGGGCGCCGCCCGCGACGAGCTCGGTCGCGGCCGCCTCGAGCCGAGGAGGAACCTCGGCGAGGAGCGGGTCGAGACCGACCCACAGCACGTCGGCCTTGGCGGTGAAGTAGTTGAAGAACGAGCTCCTCGCGACGCCAGCACGGCGGGCGATGTCGCTCGCGCTCGTCTGCTCGTAGCCCTGCTCGAGGAACAGCTCGAGGGCGGCCTCTTCGAGCGTCTCGCGACTCGACGCGGAGGGTCGGCCTCGACGCGCGACCCGTTCCTCGTGCTCCGTCATCACCTTCTCATTTCTGCATGGTGTTCAAATAAGCAGTTACACTCTCCGAGTGCCAGCATCAGCCACCCGCCCCGCGGCGAAGCCCATCGCGCTCCTCGCCCTCGCCGCAGCCCTCATCGTGCCACTTGCCGCATGCTCCAGCGAGGCGACCTCGTCGGACCAGCCGCAAACCCTCAGGTACGCCTCAGGAGACGCTGAGCCCACGTGCCTCGACCCGCACGTCGGCGGCAACTGGCCCCAGGCGATCCTCGCGAACCAGTTCCTGGAGTCGCTCTTCTCGAAGAACGACGCAGGGGAGATCATCCCATGGCTGGCAACGGGAGCCGAAGCGTCTGACGACCAGCTGAGCTGGACGATCACCCTCAAGGAGGGCGTGAGCTTCACCGACGGCACCCCGTTCGACGCGGACGCCGTCGTCGCGAACGTCGAGCACATCAAGAACCCCGAGACCGCCTCCTCGACGGCCATCCTCGCCCTGGGGAAGGTCTCCGAAGCGGTCGCGGTCGACGCGCGCACCGTGCGCTTCGACCTCAGCGAGCCGGACAGCGCGCTCCTCGAGTCGCTCGCACAGACCTGGCTGGCCATCGAGTCACCCGCCGGGCTCGAGCGCGGGACCGAGCAGAACTGCCTCGCCCCGATCGGCACCGGCGCCTTCCAGGTCGCGTCGTGGGAGAAGCAGTCCCAGGTCGTGCTGACGCGCAACGAGAACCACACGACAGCGCCGCAGGACGGCGTGACGAGCGAAGGCCAGCCCGGAGCGACGGTCGGCACCATCGAGTGGAAGTTCATCCCAGACGCCGCCACCCGCCTCGCCGCACTCCAGTCCGACCAGGTCGACATCATCGACTCCGTGCAGCCGGATGCGCTCTCGCAGTTCCAGGCGAACGGCACGGAGGAGACGCTCATCGGCGCACGCCCCGGTGTGACGGCACGCGTCGAGCTCAACACGACGCGCGCGCCCTTCGACGACCCCAAGGTGCGCGAGGCATTCGCCGCCTCGGCCGACATCGACGCTGCGGTCGAGTCGCTCTACTTCGGCACCCTCGACCGGTCGACCTCCGTGCTCTCGAGCGCAACACCCTTCGCGACCTCGCACCCCGACTCCTTCGAGTTCGACGCGGCACGCGCATCCACGCTGCTCGACGAGGCCGGCTGGACCGAACGCGACGCCGACGGCGTCCGCACGAAGAACGGCGAGCGCCTCGAGGTCGCATTCCCGGTCTCCACGAACCAGTCGATCCCGGCCGAGATCTCCGTACTCGAGCAGATCGGCGCGACGAGCTCCGAGGTGGGCTTCGATGTGCAGCTCGAGCTGCTCGACCTCTCGACCTGGTACGAGCGCAGCGGCACGTGGGAGTTCGATGCCATCGTCGCGCCGTACTCGAAGAACTCCGCCGACGTGCTCCGCATCGTCTACTCGACCGACAGCATCACCCCCGCCCCGAGCGGCTACCACGCCAACAACACCGGCCTCTCGCTGCCCGCTCTCGACGAGGCGCTCGACGCGGCCGTGAAGACGAGTGACGACGCCGAGCGCAAGCGGCTCTACGGCGAGGCCCAGCAGCTCATCATCGACAGCGGCACCGTCATCCCGCTCTACGACCAGACGGTGCAGTTCGCCTACGGCGCCAACGTGCACGGCTTCCGCCTCCAGCCGAACGTCAACGTGCCATCGCTCGTGAACGTCACCATCGAGTAGCTGGACCACGCCTGAGCACGGCGCACGAGACAATCGAGCGATGACGAAGGATGCGCGATCTCGCGCGGCACACCTGCTGCCGCTGATTCCGCGCATCCTCCTGCGTCTCGGCGGCGCACTGTTCGTGCTGTGGGCCGTCGTCACCGTCACCTTCTTCGCGGTGCGCGCCGTGCCTGGCGACCCCGTGCTCGCGATCCTCGGCGGGCCGGGATCCAACGCGAGCGCCGAGGCCGTCGCGCAGGCCCGCGCCGAGAACGGGCTCGACCAGCCGCTCTTCCTCCAGTACCTCGCGCAGCTGTGGCGCACGGCGACCGGAGACCTCGGCTTCAGCTACGCCCAGCGCGAGAGCGTCGCGTCGCTCATCGGCGAGCAGCTGCCCGGCACGCTGGCCCTCGCCGGTCTCTCCCTCCTCCTCGCCTGGGCGATCGCGCTCACCGTGGCCTGGTGGTCGACCGGGAGGAGCCGAATCGCGTGGGGCATCGCATCGACGCTCGAGGTCGTCGCGGCCGCGGTGCCGCACTTCTGGCTGGCCTCCGTGCTCGTGCTGATCTTCGCTGGAATGCTCGGGCTCCCCGTCGCCGTCTCGGGTCCGGGGCTCTCCGGGCTCATCCTGCCGAGCGTCACCCTCGCGCTCCCCCTCGCCGGGTACCTGGGGCAGGTCATGCGCGAGCAGATGCTCGACGCCCTCGAGTCACCGTTCGTGCTGGCCGCACGAGCGCGGGGCGAGGGCCCGAGCGGCATCTTCTGGCGGCACGTGCTGCGCCACGCGGCGATCCCGGCAGTCGGCCTCAGCGGCTGGGCCCTCGGGTCCCTCGTCTCCGGTGCGGTGGTCGTCGAGACGATCTTCGCGAGGCCAGGACTCGGCCGTTCCCTGCTCTACGCGGTTGGCGCGAGGGACGTGCCCTACGTGATCGGGGTCCTCGTCGTCGTCGCGGCCGCCTACATGCTCGTCACCGTCCTGACCGACCTGATCGAGCCGATCATCGATCCGCGCTCGCGCGACCGAGCGGGCGTGACCGCATGAGTCTCGACGCGGCAGCGGTCCGGGACGCTCGTGAGGGCACGACGGGACAACGCGACGGCCGCACCCGCTCCGGCCCCCGGCGCGGGCTCTGGCTCGGCGTCTGGCTCACCGTGGCGGCGATCTACCTGCTCGCCGCGGTCTTCCCGCAGCTCCTCGCCCCTGGCGACCCGCTCGCCGTGAACCCCGCCGATGCGTTCTCGCCGCCCGTACCCGCGCATCCACTCGGCACGGATGAGTCCGGCAGGGGTGTCTACACCCGCATCGTGCACGGCGCCTCGTCGTCGCTCACGATCGGCGCCCTCGCAACCGTGATCGGGCTCCTTCTCGGCGCGGTGTTCGGCCTCGCCGCGGGCCTCGGACCCCGATGGCTCGACTTCGGGACGACGAGGATCGTCGAGGTCTTCTTCGCCTTCCCCGGCATCCTCCTCGCGCTCCTGCTCATCACGCTCGCGGGCCCTGGCGTCGTCACGACGACCATCGCGGTCGGCCTCTCGACTGCCCCTGGCTACGCGCGCCTCATCCGCTCGCAGGTGCTGCGCGTGCGGGCGAGCGCCTACATGGAGGCGGACCTCGTGCTCGGCAGGTCGCGCTGGCACAGCTTCACGAGGACGCTGCTGCCGAACGTCGCCTGGCCCCTCTTCTCGCTCGCAACGCTCGGCCTCGGCCAGGCCATCGTGTGGGCGGCTGCACTCAGCTACCTGGGCCTCGGCGAACCGCCCCCCAGCCCGGAATGGGGATCGATGCTCTCCGCCGGCCGCCTCTACCTGCCGACCGGCAGCTGGTGGCTCACCATCTTCCCCGGCACCGCGATCGTGGGCGCGGCCGTCACGGCGACGATGCTCGGTCGCATCATGCAGCAGCGCACGAGGCAGGCAGGATGAGCGACGCGTCGAGCCCGGAACCCCGGCGGGAAGCGCCGACCGTGCGGGCCGAAGAGCTGCACATCTCCTTCGGCGACTTCGAGGCGGTGCGCGGAGTCTCCTTCGACGTGCGGCGCGGCGAGTGCCTCGCACTCGTCGGCGAGTCGGGCTCCGGCAAGTCGGTGACCGCCAGGGCGCTGCTCGGGCTGAGCGGCGACGGCGCCCGAGTGGAGGCTCGCACGCTCAGCCTCGGCGGCGTCGACCTGCCACTGGCGAGTCGCGACGGCGACTGGCGGTCGATCCGCGGCGCTCGCATCGGTCTCGTGCACCAGGATGCGCTGGTCGCGCTCGACCCGCTCCGCCCCGTCTGGCGGGAGGTCGACGACGCGCTGCGGCTGCACACCGACCTCGGGCGCGAGGCGCGTCGCAGCCGCGTCCTCGAACTGCTCGGGCGGGCCGGTCTCGAGGATCCCACGTCGATCGCACGTCGCCGCAGCGGTCAGCTCTCCGGCGGCCAGCGACAGCGTGTGCTCATCGCCGCCGCCCTGGCGGGGGAACCCGAGCTGCTCATCGCCGACGAGCCGACGAGCTCCGTCGACCAGGCCGTGCAGGCGCAGCTGATCGAGCTGTTCGCCGCACTCAAGGCCGACGGCATGACGATGCTCTTCATCACCCACGACCTGGGCGTCGTCCAGCGCCTCGCCGACCGGGTCGCCGTCATGAGCGAGGGACTCATCGTCGAGACGGCGCCGACGGCGCGGCTCTTCACCGCTCCCGAGCACAGGGTCACTCGCCAGCTGCTCGCCGCGCAGCCGAAGGCGGCTCTCGACTCGCTCACGGCCACGCCCGCGGTGGATGCGCCTGGGCCGCTCCTGGAGGTGCGCGGCGTCTCGAAGACCTTCCGAGGAGCGGGGGGCGCGCCCATCCAGGCCGTGCGGGAGGCGTCCTTCACGCTCTCGCGCGGCGAGACGCTCGGGATCGTCGGCAGCTCGGGATCCGGCAAGTCGACGCTGGCCCGCATCGCGCTCGGTCTGGAGAGGCCGGACGCTGGCACCGTGTCGTTCCTCGGCGGCGCCTGGAGCCCCGCCCCCGAGCGCCTGCGCCGTGCCCGCCGAACGAAGCTCGGCTACGTGCCCCAGGATGCGCTCTCCAGCTTCGATCCTCGGCGCACGGTCGGCGAGATCCTCGCCGACGCGCTCACCGCGGGGCGCTCGACGTCCGTCCGGACCAGGCGAGACGCCATCGACGCGGCGCTCGAGCGAGTCGGGCTCGACGGCTCGATCGCCGGTCTCCGCCCGCTCCATCTGAGCGGCGGCCAGCGCCAGCGCCTCGCCATAGCCCGCGCGCTCGCCCCCGAACCCGAGGTGCTGCTGTGCGACGAGCCCGTCTCATCCCTCGACGTGACCGTGCAGGCGCAGGTGCTCGCGCTTCTCGCACGTCTGGTCGACGAGCTGGGCCTGGCCTGCCTGTTCATCTCGCACGACCTCGCCGTCGTCGCGCAGCTCGCCGACCGAGTCGCCGTCATGAGCGACGGCGAGATCGTCGAGACGGCATCCGTGTCCGAGCTGTTCTCCACGCCGAAGCACCCGGCCAGCCGCGCACTCCTCGACGCCCACAAGAGCCTCGAGGTGCGCTGAGCCGACCGGGCGCATCGCCGCTGGTATCGCCTACTCGACCGTCAGGAACCCCGAGCCGACGGACACCGAGAGCGTGTTCTTGGCGGAGTCCGACTGCCGGACATTGACGTTGGCCATCCCCGACTCGTTCAAGCCCGTCTCGAGCTTGTAGGTGCCGTCCGGCAGCGAGACGCTCCCGAAGCCCGACTCGATCGAGATGTCGGTGCTCTTCGGGGCCGCTCCCCCGAAGATGGCGTTGAGGGCCCCCGAGTTTGCGGCGAGCACCACATCCCCCGACACCTCGGCGTCGATGTTGGAAGCGCCAGACCCCGTCGTGAGGCTCAGGTTGGCCGCCGACCCCTCGAAGTTGCTCGCGCCAGAGTTCGTCTCGATGACCAGGTCTCCGAAGTCGCCGTCGATGGTCGCGGCCCCCGAGGTGACGTTGACCTGCGCGTCCAGCTCCCCGTCCTCCAGGCTCTCCGGGAGGGTCAGCGAGAGCTCCTCCTCACCGAACCCGCCGCCGTTCCTGCTGCCGCCCACCCGCTCGACGACGAGCTCGCCACCCTCGGTCACGAGCTGCCACGCGCCGGCCTTCGTGAACCCCTTCGACTGCACACGCAGCTCGGCCTGCGAGACGTCGCCGAACTCGATCTCCATGCCGACCGAGTCGATGTCGACGCGCAGCGCGGTGACGCCGGCGATCGACTGGCTGATCGTGGTCTCGTCGCGCAGGACGTCGCGGAGGTTGGCGAAGAATCCGCTGGTCACGGTTCCGGCGACGACCATGCCGCCGATGATCGCGACCGTGATGGTGATCCAACCGAATCGCTTCGGGCTGATGCCGTCGGCGTCCCCGTCTGGGCGGGTGTCGGGCTCGAGAGGTGGCGTGGTCATCGGAGTTCTCCGTTCGTGGCGCGGGCGTTGAGGCCCTGTCCATCGAGGTGTGTCTGTGGCTGCGGACGGGGCGCATGCCCCTGCCCGTCGAGGTGGGCGAGCACGGCGAGCACCCTGCGGTTGCCGCCGTCGCCCTGGTCGAGCTCGAGCTTCTGGAAGACCGCCGAGATGTGCTTCTCGACGCTCCCCGCGCTGACGTGGAGCGCCTCGGCGATCGCGTGGTTGGAGCGACCTTCGGCCATGAGCCCGAGCACCTCGGACTCGCGGGGCGTGAGGCGCTCGAAACGCGCATCCCTGGTCTTCCGGGCGAGCAGCTGGGCGACGACCTCTGGGTCGAGCACCGTGCCGCCGGCCGCGACGCTGTCGACGCCGGCGAGGAACTGCTCGACGTCGGCGACCCGGTCCTTGAGGAGGTAGCCGAGCCCGCCCCTCGAACTCGAGATGAGCTCGGACGCGTACCGCTCCTCCACGTACTGCGAGAGGACCAGCACGGCGAGGCCCGAGTCGGTGGCCCGGAGCCGGAGCGCCGCCCGGATGCCCTCGTCGGTGAACCCCGGTGGCAGGCGGACGTCGAGGATGACGAGCTCCGGGTCGGTCTCGGCGACGAGCCGGTCGAGCCTGCCGTCGTCAGCGAGGATGCCCACCATGGTGTGGCCGGCGTCCTCCAGCAGGCGGGCGATTCCCTCCCGCAGGAGCGCGGAGTCTTCGCAGATCAGGATGCGCATGGCACGCTCACCTCGATCGTCGTCGGGCCTTCCGGCGGGCTCGAGATCATGATCGCGCCGCCTGCCGCTTCGATGCGGTCGGTGACCCCGTCGAGTCCGCCGCCAGGGACGAGACGTGCCCCTCCAAGTCCGTCGTCCTGGATGCGGGCCCAGAGCATCGAGCCGCGCATGCGGACCTGCACCGAGATCTCCGACGCACCGGAGTGCTTTGCCGCGTTGCCGAGCGACTCGGCGACCGCGAAGTAGACGGCGGCCTCCGCATCCTTCGAGCAGCGTCCGGGGAGCTGCGCATCGAGCACGACAGGAATGTGCGAGCGGGCAGCGAGCCCCGAGAGCGCGGCGTCGAGGCCACGGTCGGTGAGCACGGCGGGCTGGAACCCACGGGCCAGCTGCCGCAGCTCGGTGACGGCGTCCTTCGTCGAGGCGTGCGCCTCGTCGATGAGCTCGGCAGCCCTGGCGGGATCCGAGTCGAGCTTCTGCTTGGCCATGCCGAGCGTCATGCCGATCGAGACGAGCCTCGGCTGCACGCTGTCGTGCAGGTCACGCTCGATGCGGTCACGCTCCGTGGCGGCGCCGCGAACCGCGACGGTGCGGCGACGCCCCGCGTCGCGCACCTCCTCCTCGAGCTGCTGCTCCCGGTCGCGGGAGAGGAGGCTGATGGACGCCGCGCGCTGCACGTAGGCGAACGCGACGATGAGGGCGACGGCGACCAGCAGCATGCCGATGCCGATCAGCAGGCCGATGAACGGGGTGACCGCGAAGTCCATGCCCCAGACCGTCAGGGTCTCCCGGTTCTGCAGCGGCGAGAAGAGCGCGAAGACACCGGAGACGCCGAGCTGCAGGGCGCCGAGGGAGAGCGTTCCGAGCACCGCGACGATAACGAGGTGCAGCATCGCCTTCCAGTTCGCCCCGTCGGTGAACTGCACGAGCGGCGTGAGCACGAACCGCCAGCCGTCGCGGCGACGCGAGCGGCGCATCCCGGCGTCGTCGAGCGGCCGGCTGTAGAGCGCCGCCACCCGGCGCCGCTCGAAGGCGGAGACGGCGCGGAACGAGAACGCGAGGCCGGCGAGGACGACGACGCCGACGCCCAGCACGAAGAGCAGTCCGACGCCGAGTCCCAGGAGGCCGAACATGAGCGAGAGGAGGAGCGGCGCTATGACGCCGCCGGCGGCGAGGTGCAGCGAGGTCAGACTCAGCTGCTTGACGTTGTTCTTCATGTCCACAACGCTATGGTCGCGCGCTTCGCCGCGACACGGAGCATCCCTCACTCCTCAGCGGGGGTTTTCCCCCAGATGGTCTTCCCCCGCATCGGGAGGAATCCGGGCGCAGCTGCGAGCATGGATGCATGACTCTGGACGTCGTGATCCTCGCCGACACCCACCTCCCGAAGCGCGCGAAGGCCCTCCCGGATGTGCTCTGGCGGGCGATCGAACGCGCGGACGTGGTCTTCCATGCCGGTGACTGGGTCGACAGCGACACGCTCGATGCGCTGCAGGCTCGGGCGCGCAGGACGATCGGCGTGTGGGGCAACAACGACGGCCCCGAGCTGCGGGCGCGCCTCCCGGAGGTCGCCCGCGTCGAACTCGACGGCGTCCGCTTCGCGATGACCCACGAGACCGGGCAGAAGGCGGGGCGGGAGCGCCGCATGGACACGCTCTTCCCCGACACCGACGTGCTCGTCTTCGGGCACAGCCACATCCCGTGGGACACGACCACCCCCAATGGGCTGCGCCTCCTCAACCCCGGCTCCCCCACCGACCGTCGCCGACAGCCGCGGGTCACCTACCTGAGCGCGCGGGTGAGTGCCGGGCAGCTCACACGGGTGGAGCTGCGGGACGCGCGCACTGGTGATCTGGTTCCAGACGCCGACGGC
This sequence comes from Pseudoclavibacter sp. RFBG4, assembly GCF_002931515.1. Classification (NCBI taxonomy): domain Bacteria; kingdom Bacillati; phylum Actinomycetota; class Actinomycetes; order Micrococcales; family Microbacteriaceae; genus Pseudoclavibacter; species Pseudoclavibacter sp. RFBG4. The sequence continues at coordinate 131,225 of NZ_PSYC01000026.1, forward strand.
GCTGACTGAGCACCGGGTCCCGGCTCCCGGCTACGCGTCGGCGGTCGCCGTGTCGGCGTCGATGTCGTGGCGCTCGAGGAACTCGAACACCTCGCGCTGGTCGACCCCGGGGAAGTCGCCCGTCGGGAGGGGCGAGAACACGTGCGCGTGCACTCGGGCGCTCGGCCAGGCCTTCGCCGACCAGCGCTCGCTGAGGTCCGCCCCGGGCGTGCGGCAGCACGCACCGTCCGGGCAGGTCGACGACGCGCGTTGCTTCGTGTCGCGCCCGCGGAACCAGCGGGCCTCGTCGAACGGCACGCCGATCGTGATGGAGAACTCGCCGGCGTCGGCGTGCCCGGTCTGCGTGGAGCACCAGAACGTGCCGGCAGGGGTGTCGGTGTACTGGTAGGTCTCCGTGGTCCGGTTCGTCCGGGCGAGGGCGCTCACGGCCGAGAACTTCCGGCACACGAACTGGCCCTCGACGGAGCCGGTGACGTCCTGCGGGAGCGGGAGGGAATCGTTCTCGTAGGCCTTCGAGATGGAGCCCTTGTCGTCGACGCGCAGGAAGTGCAGCTTGATGTCGAGGTGCGAGGTGAGCAGGTTCGTCATGCGCAGGGCGGCGGCTTCGTGGGTCACGCCGAACGCGTCCCGGAAGTCCTCGACGGCCATGTCGCGGCGTTCCTTCGCGTCGCGAAGGAACGCGACAGAGCGCGCCTCGGGCATGAGGCAGGCCGCCGCGAAGTAGTTGATCTCGAGGCGCTGGCGCAGGAAGTCGGCGTAGTCCTCGGGGCGGCGGTGGCCGAGCACCCGGTGCGCCATCGCCTGCAGCGCCATCGCGCGCAGCCCGTGCCCGCCGGGGATGGAGGCCGGCGGCAGGTAGATGCGGCCGTTCTCGAGGTCGGTGATGGAGCGCGTCGATCTGGGCAGGTCGTTGACGTAGATGAGCTGGAACCCGAGGTGGTCGGCCATCTTGCCGACCGAGTGGTGCATGAGGGCGCCGCGCGTGTGGTCCACCCGGCTGAGCAGCTCGTCGGCGAGCTTGTCGAGGTCGGGCATGTAGTTGTCGTGGGCGCGCATCGCGAGCCGCAGCTCGGTGTTGGCGCGCCGCGCCTCCTCGGGCGTCGCGCTCGCCTCGGTCCGGCGGCGCACGATCTCGCTGTGCATGCCGGTGAGGGCGCGCAGCACCTCGTCGGAAAGCGACTTCGTCGAGGGGATGCGCGGGAGCCCGAGCTCCTGGTAGACGGTCGAGGTCTGCGCGCGCTCGAGCTCGATCTCGAGGCGGGAGCGGTCATCCGGCGGCGTGTTGGCGAGCATCTCGCCGAGGTCGACGTCGAACACCTCGGCGAGCTGCTGCAGCACGGAGAGCTTCGGCTCGCGCTTGCCGTTCTCGATGAGCGAGAGCTGGCTGGCGAGCAGCCCGGTCTTCTCGCCGAGCGCTTCGAGTGTGAGCGAGCGCTCCTTGCGGTAGTAGCGGATGCGCCGCCCGAGCAGGAGGGAATCCACTGCGCCGCCTTTCCCTGTGGTTGCTGTCGATTTTTGCGCAGCGGGGAAAGGACCGAGTCCGCTCATGGGTGCCTCCGGGCATCTGAATTGCTGATGTGTGAAATTTTGCCATTTTTCTCGGCCAATCTCCATCCCGTGGCGTCCGGCGCAGGTCAACACTGGGTGTACGACGCCATGCACGTATGCGAGACGGAGACAGCTCGCATGCAGAACCGTGAAAGCAGCATCGAAATGACTGAACAGGCACATGACCACCTCGACGTCCCGCAGCGGGCAGCGAACCCGGAAGTCAACGACTGGGTCCGCGAGATCGCCGCGCTGACGAAGCCGAGCCGCATCGTCTGGTGCGACGGCTCCCAGTCCGAGATCGACGCCCTCACCGCCGAGATGGTCGAGGCAGGCACGCTCATCAAGCTCAACGAAGAGCTCCGCCCCGGGTCCTACCTCGCCCGCTCCGACGCCGGCGACGTCGCCCGCGTCGAGAGCCGCACCTACATCTGCTCGGAGAACGAGGAAGACGCGGGTCCCACGAACAACTGGCGTGCGCCCGCCGAGATGAAGGCAGAGCTGAGCGGCCTCTTCGACGGCTCAATGCGCGGCCGCCCCATGTACGTCGTTCCCTTCGCAATGGGCCCGCTCGGCGGTGCGATCACGCAGTACGGCGTCGAGATCACGGACTCCCCGTACGTCGTGCTGTCGATGGCTCTCATGACCCGCTCCGGCGACGGCGCCCTCGAGCACCTCACGCCCGGACGCGACTGGGTGAAGGCGCTGCACACCGTCGGCTTCCCGCTCGAGTTCGAGGACGGCTCGAGCCGCCCCGACGTCGCCTGGCCGCACAACGAGTCGAAGTACATCACCCACTTCCCCGAGACGCGGGAGATCATCTCCTACGGCTCCGGGTACGGCGGCAACGCGCTCCTCGGCAAGAAGTGCTTCGCGTTGCGCATCGCCTCGGCCATGGGGCACGACGAGGGGTGGATGGCCGAGCACATGCTCCTCATCCAGGTCACGAGCCCTGAGGGCAAGACCTACACGCTCACGGGGGCATTCCCCTCCGCGACCGGCAAGACGAACTTCGCGATGATGAAGCCCAAGCTCGATGGCTGGAAGGTCGAGACGCTCGGCGACGACATCGTGTGGATGCGCAAGGCGGCCGACGGGCGACTCAACGCCATCAACCCGGAGTTCGGGTTCTTCGGCGTCGCACCCGGCACGGGCTACGACACCAACCCCGTCGCGATGGAGACCATCACGACGAACACGATCTTCACGAACGTCGCGCTGACCGACGACGGCGACGTCTGGTGGGAGGGCATGACCGACGAGGCGCCAGCGCACCTCATCGACTGGCAGGGCAACGACTGGACTCCCGAGTCCGGAACGAAGGCCGCGCATCCGAACGCCCGCTTCACGGTGCGCGCCTCGCAGTGCCCGACCCTCTCCCCCGCCTGGGAGGCTCCGGACGGCGTGCCCGTCGACGCGATCCTCTTCGGCGGCCGCCGTGCGAGCAACGTCCCGCTGGTCTTCGAGTCGAAGGACTGGCAGCACGGCTGCTTCCTCGGCGCGACGCTCGCCAGCGAGCAGACCGCAGCCGCGGAGGGCCCAGTCGGCATCCTGCGCCGCGACCCCTTCGCCATGCAGCCCTTCGCCGGCTACCACATGGCCGACTACTGGGGACACTGGCTGAACATCGGCGCCGACCTCGGCGACAAGGCACCCCGCATCTTCCAGGTCAACTGGTTCCGCAAGGACCAGGACGGCAAGTTCCTCTGGCCCGGCTTCGGCGAGAACGTGCGCGCCGTGAAGTGGATCGTCGATCGGCTCGAGAACCGTGCCGACTCGCTGGAGAGCCCCATCGGCCAGCTGCCCGTGACGAGCGACATCGACATCTCTGGCCTCGAGGGCTTCGAGCCCGCCGCGCTCGAGGAGATCTTCACGGTCGACCCCGAGTCCTGGCTCGTGGAGGTCGGCGTGACCCGCGAGTACTTCGACAGCATCGGCGAGAAGGTCCCCGCGGCGCTCTACACGGAGCTCGACGCCGTGCACGGCGCGCTGGACGCGGCTGCCGCATCCACCCAGACCAAGGCCCCCATCGGGGCCTGACAGACGGCGGCGAGCGGGACTCCGACCACTCGCCGCAAGCTGTGCCCCTCCGCGCGCGCGTGGCGCGGAGGGGCGCACAACTCCTGGCAGCTCGAACCCCTGTGTTCGCAGCTGAGCCCCTCAAGGATGCGCCCCTGAGGGGCTTTTCCTTGCCCTCGCACGCGACCCGCCCGGCAACCCGCGACACCCCTGGAGCCGCTACCCTAGATGGGTTCACAACAGGCACCCCAGACTCGGTGCCGCCAACATCGACACGGAGTGTGCATGTCCAGCTCGCCCTCAGTTCCTTCTTCTTCCTCAACTCAGGGCATTCCTGACAAGCCCGTCCTCGAGGGCCTCGAAGTCAAGTGGGGTGAGCGCTGGGAGGACTCCGGCACCTACCGCTTCAACCGCGAAGGCGCGACTCGAGGCGACATCTACTCGATCGACACGCCTCCCCCCACGGCGTCTGGCTCGCTCCACGTCGGCCACGTCTTCTCGTACACGCACACCGACGTCGTCGCGCGCTTCCAGCGCATGAGCGGCAAGCGCGTCTTCTACCCGATGGGCTGGGACGACAACGGCCTCCCCACCGAGCGACGCGTGCAGAACTACTACGGCGTGCGCTGCGACCCATCGCTCCCCTACGAGGCCGACTTCACGCCGCCGCACGAGGGTGGCGACGGCAAGAGCATCAAGGCCGCCGACCAGCAGCCCATCTCGCGCCGCAACTTCATCGAACTGTGCGAGCAGCTCACCATCGAGGACGAGAAGGCCTTCGAGGAGCTCTGGCGCCAGCTCGGCCTCTCGGTCGACTGGACGCAGAGCTACCGCACGATCGACGACTCCTCGCGCCGCAAGAGCCAGCTCGGGTTCCTCCGCAACCTCGAGCGCGGCGAGGCGTACCAGGACCAGGCTCCGACGCTGTGGGACATCACCTTCCGCACGGCCGTCGCGCAGGCCGAGCTCGAAGACCGCGAGCAGCCGGGCGCCTACCACCGCATCGGCTTCGCGCGCGAGGGCGGCGAGGGCGGCGAGGGCGGCGAGCCGATCTTCATCGAGACGACGCGCCCCGAGCTCCTCCCCGCGTGCGTGGCTCTCGTCGCGCATCCCGACGACGAGCGCTACCAGCCACTCTTCGGCACGACCGTCACGACGCCCCTGTTCGGCGTCGAGGTGCCCGTGCTCGCGCATCCGCTCGCCCAGAAGGACAAGGGCAGCGGAATCGCCATGATCTGCACGTTCGGCGACGTCACCGACGTCGTGTGGTGGCGTGAGCTGAAGCTCCCCAACCGCACCGTGCTCGGCAAGGACGGCCGCCTCATCGCGGACGCCCCAGAGGCCATCACGAGCGAGGCAGGCAGGGCCGCGTACGCCGAGCTCGCCGGCAAGACCGTGTTCAGCGCCAAGAAGGCGGTCGTCGAGCTCCTCCAGGCGTCCGGCGACCTGGTCGGCGACCCCAAGCCCATCCAGCACCCCGTGAAGTTCTTCGAGAAGGGCGACCGCCCGCTCGAGATCGTCTCCACCCGCCAGTGGTACGTGAAGAACGGCGCAACCGACGTCGACCTCAAGGCCCGCCTCATCGAGCTCGGCCGCGAGATCTCCTTCTGGCCCGACTTCATGCGCGTGCGCTACGAGAACTGGGTCGAGGGCCTCTCCGGCGACTGGCTCATCTCGCGCCAGCGCTTCTTCGGCGTGCCCATCCCCGTCTGGTACCCCATCGACGCCGACGGCGAGGTGCAGTACGAGTCGCCCATCACCCCGGATGCGTCGCAGCTGCCCGTCGACCCGTCCTCCGACGTCCCGAACGGCTACACCGAGGCGCAGCGGGGCGAGGCTGGCGGCTTCCTCGGCGAGGTCGACGTCATGGACACCTGGATGACCTCCTCCCTCACCCCGCAGCTCGCTGGTGGATGGGAGTCCGACGAGGAGCTCTTCGGTCTCGTCTTCCCCTACGACCTGCGCCCGCAGGGCCAGGACATCATCCGCACGTGGCTCTTCTCGACCGTCCTGCGCGCGCAGCTCGAGCACGGCGTCGCCCCCTGGTCGAACGCCACGATCTCCGGCTTCATCGTCGACCCCGACCGCAAGAAGATGTCGAAGTCGAAGGGCAACGTGGTCACGCCCGCCGACATGCTCCAGGCGCACGGCTCCGACGCCGTCCGCTACTGGGCAGCCTCCAGCCGCCTCGGCACCGACGCGGCGTTCGACCCGAAGAACCCGACGCAGATCAAGATCGGCCGCCGCCTCGCGATCAAGGTGCTCAACGCGTCGAAGCTCGTGCTGGGCTACGGCGACCACGTCGGCGAGGTCACGGAGCCACTCGACCGCTCGATGCTCGCCGAGCTGAACCGAGTCGTCGGCGAGGCGACGAAGGCGTTCTCCGACTACAACCACGCTCGCGCGCTCGAAGTCACCGAGACGTTCTTCTGGACGTTCTGCGACGACTACCTCGAGCTCGTGAAGGAGCGCGCGTACGGCGCCGGCGAGGACGCCGCGGCTCAGGCCTCGGCCGTCACCGCCATGCGCTCGGCGATCGACGTGCTCCAGCGCCTCTTCGCCCCGTTCATCCCGTTCGCGACCGCCGAGTCATGGTCGTGGTGGCACGACTCCGAGCTGCACACGGCGGCCTGGCCGACGTCGGCGGACCTCGCGGCGGCCGGCGACCAGGACGGCGCGCTCCTCGCACTGACGAGCACGGCCCTCACGAGCATCCGCGGCGCGAAGACCGCGGCGAAGGCTTCCCAGAAGACGCCAGTGGCGAGTGCGGTCATCGCGGCGCCCGAGGAGTCGGTGGCGCTGCTTCGCCTCGCATCCGCGGATCTCCGCCACGTCGGTCGCATCGAGCAGCTCGACTTCGAGGTCGCCGAGGCGCTCGAGGTCCGGGATATCGAGCTGCTCGTCGTCCCGCAGACCGAGGCATCGTCGTAGGCTGGGGGTTCCCCCCAAGTCTGAGTGCAGCAGCGACGTCAGTGACAGAAGAGGAGTCAGGGCCGGCATGACAGTTCCTGAAAAGGCCAAGCCCCGCAAGCGAACACGGGACCGCGCCGCGGCGCGTCCCAGCATCGAGGTCAGGGCCATGGGCCCGACCGACTACTTCGTCTGGCAGCCGCTGTTCGCGCAGCACGTGGATGCGCTGGGCGAGAGCTCGAACGACGGGCGCGCGCTCGGCGTATGGCGCCACGTCGCCAGCAAGACGGGCAACCTCGAGGGCATGATCGCGTTCGTCGAGGGCGAGCCCCGCGGCTACGTGCTGTTCCGTGAGCGCCTCGACATCCGCGGTGCGCGCACGGTGCTGAACATCGAGGCGAAGTACTCGGGCGCCGACTCGAACCGGGCTGCCGTCAACGAGGAGCTCCTCGGCGCGGTGTTCGCCGCGGCCGCGAAGCGTGGCTTCGACGCCATCTCGTGGCTGGTCGACGCCGAGGACGAGGTCGGCCTGCAGCAGTCCGCGCGCATGGGCAGCCGCAGCGACGAGGTCCGCTTCGAGATCTCCGTCGACTCCCGCCAGCAGAACGAGGGCTAGACGTGCTCATCGGCGAACGGTGGCGGGCGGGCAGCCGCCCGCCACGCTCGCTCGAGAAGTACCCGGAGTTCGTCGAGGCCTGCTCCGCTCAGGAGCGCGTCCTTTCCCCGACGGTCGACGATGTCTCGAAGCTGTGGTGGACGCTCACCTGGCTCGAGGGGCGGCCCGTCGCCGAGCTCGAACAGGGGCCGCGGGTCGCGCTCCGCACTGACGGCTCGGTGCACGTGAGCGGCGCCGAGGAACCGGTCGGAGCTGGTGTCGGCGTCGCCGACTCCCCCGAGCACGACGTGTTCGACGAAGACGAAGATGACGACGACCTCTTCCCGGAGCCAGCGCCCCGCGCCTGAACGACGACGCCC
>NZ_PSYC01000009.1:0-4888 GCF_002931515.1 Pseudoclavibacter sp. RFBG4
GGGGGGGGGGGGGGGGCGCGGCGGCGGGGCGGCGGGGCCAGCGGCGCGGCGCGGCGTCAGCCGAGGCTGACCTGCGACTTGTCGAAGGCGACGTAGCCGGCGAAGTCGTGGCCGACACGTTCGGTCGAGCCGTCGAACGGCTCCGGGTAGCTCCAGGCCGCGTCGCGGTGCGTGGCGCCGTCCACGACGACGTCCCAGTACTGCGCGTGCCCCTTCCACGGGCAGGTGTACTGCGTGTCGCTCTTCGTGAACGACTCGGAGTGCAGCGACGACGGCGGGAAGTAGTGGTTGCCCTCGATGCCGACGAGCTCCGACTCGGGCGCTTCAGCGATGACGGTTCCGTTGACAGTTGCCTTCATGGTGGTCTTCCTCCGACGAATAGCGAGTGGGTAGACGGGAAGCGTCGCCCCGTCAGCTGGGAGAAGGGTGATGTGCGTGGATGCGCGTCGCTCGTACCTGGGAGAACGTCGGCAGCGACGCCGATCGCCTGCCCTACTCTCAGCGGCGGGGATCCGCGCCGGGCCCCAGCTCCCCCGCCATTGGAAGGTCCCCCGTTGTCGAACTCCGCACCCTCCCGCCCGTATCCGCTCGGCTTCAGCACCGTCGACGGCAGATCGAACTTCGCGGTGTACTCCGAGACCGCAGATTCCGTGGATGTGTGCACCTTCGACGAGTCTGGAGCTGAGACCCGCACGCGCCTCGAGCACCGCACGGGCCACGTCTTCCACGGCTTCGTCGACGAGTTGCAGGTCGGCTCCCGCTACGGGCTGCGCGTCGATGGCCCATGGGACCCGGAGCGTGGCCTCCGCCACAACGTGAACAAGCTGCTGCTGGACCCGCACGCCACGGCGATCGAGGGCGAGTATGCGTGGTCGCAGTCGGTGTTCGGCCACGACATGAACGAGCCGGAGCAGCGCGACGACACGGACTCGGCAGGCTCGGTTCCCCTGAGCGTCGTCGCCGACCCCAGCTTCGACTGGGGCGACGACGTTTCGCCGCGTGTCCCGCTCGACAGGACGGTCGTCTACGAGGTGCACGTCAAGGGTTTCACGCAGCTGCACCCGGAGGTGCCCGAGGAGATCCGCGGAACGTACGCGGGTCTCGCGCACCCGGCGGCCATCAAGCATCTCGTCGACCTGGGCGTGACCTCGGTCGAGCTGCTGCCCGTGCAGCAGTTCGTGCAGGACAGCCATCTCGAGGAGAAGGGGCTCCGCAACTACTGGGGCTACAACTCGATCGGCTTCTTCGCGCCGCACGGCGACTACGCGGCAGCCGGCGACGGCGGCGGCCAGGTCGCCGAGTTCAAGGAGCTCGTGAAAGCCCTCCACGCGGCCGGCCTCGAGGTGATCCTCGACGTGGTCTACAACCACACAGCTGAAGGCAATCACATGGGTCCGACGCTGTCGTTCAAGGGCATCGACAACGCCGCCTACTACCGGCTCGTGGAGGGCGACGAGAGCCACTACTTCGACACCACCGGGACGGGCAACAGCGTCAACGTGGGCCACCCGGCGGCGCTCGGGCTCATCATGGACTCGCTGCGGTATTGGGTGAGCGAGATGCACGTCGACGGGTTCCGCTTCGATCTGGCCACGACCCTCACCCGTCAGGGCGGCGACGCGGAGCTGCACAGCGCCTTCCTGACGCTCATCCAGCAGGATCCGGTGCTCGCGCCGGTCAAGATGATCGCCGAGCCGTGGGATACGGCCGGATATCAGGTGGGCGGGTTCCCCGCGGACTGGTCGGAGTGGAACGGCAAGTTCCGCGACGACGCCCGCGACTACTGGAACGGCAGCGACGCGACCCTCGGCACGACGGCGCAGCGCATCCTCGGCTCGCCTGACGTGTACGAGGCGAGCCGCCGCTCGCCGCTGTCGAGCGTGAACTTCATCACCGCGCACGACGGGTTCACGCTCGCCGACCTCACCGCGTACAACGACAAGCACAATGCGGCGAACGGCGAGGACAACCAGGACGGCGAGAGCGACAACCGCTCGGCGAACGGCGGTGCGGAGGGCCCCACCGAGGACGAGGCGGTGAACGAGCGCCGCGCGCGCAAGCGCCGGAACCTGCTCGCGACGCTGCTCCTCTCGGCGGGTGTGCCCATGATCCTCGGCGGCGACGAGCTCGGCCGCACGCAGGGCGGCAACAACAACGCCTACTGCCAGGACAACGAGATCTCCTGGTTCGATTGGGAGGCCGTCGACGCCGAGCTGCTCGAGTTCACGCGGACGCTGCTCTCGTTGCGCGCCGAGCATCCCGCACTGCGGCCGGTCTGGTTCCGCCAGGCACCGGACACGGGTGCCGACGACACCGTGGACGTGCTGCGCTCCGACGCGCGTGGCTTCGACGACGCCGACTGGGAGAACCCGGATGCGCGTTCCATCGCGTTCGTGTTCTCGCACGTCGGCGCCGACTCGTTCGCTCTGCTGCTGAACGCGGCGGAGAACGCCGTCGAGTTCACGGTTCCCGAGGCTCCTCACGGCACCTGGGAGCTGGCGCTGTCCAGCGACGACGAGCAACGCGTCACCGCCCCGGTGACCACGCTCATGGTCAAGGAGGGCTCGTTCACGTTGCTGCGTTCGCCGGCCGAGCGCTGACGGTCGCCGCAGCTCCGGTACTCCCTGCGTCCGTGCTGACCGGGGAGCGCCGAGGGCTCAGTCCTCGACCCAGGGGCGCGCGAGGACGGCGTCCATCTCTCCACGGACGACCTCGGTGAAGATCACGAGGGCCTCATCCCTGGGGACATCGGAGAGCACGAGTTCCGGATCGTGCGGTCGTGCCGCATGCGACAGCACCACCGTTCCGGATGCGAAGGCAGTCACGAACCAGCCGTACGGGTCGCCGGCGCCGACGTCCGGCTCCTCGTCACTCGCATCGTCGAGCTCTGCGAGCAGCGCAGGCAGGTCCTCGACTCGGGCGGGATCCGACGAGCCATCGAGGTGCATCACGTCCATGGCGGGCACACTACGAGGCCTCCCTGGGCGCCCCCTCCCTGCGAACGCCCCGGCAAGATCGACGGCGGTCCAGCAAGCGACGGCGAGCAGCGCGTCAGCGACCCGGTGACCCGGTGACCCCGTGACCCCGCACACCGTCGAGGAGGACCAGTTCACGCTGCTGCGTTGGCCCGCCCGGCGCTGAGCTCGGTGTCGCGCACATCGCTGCTCGGGGCCGAGTCTCGCCGGAGGTGCCCGCGCGTGCCCCACGTGCCCCAACGCCAGAGCCATTCGAGCGGTCCCTGCGTGAAGGCACGCAGCCAGAGCGTGCTCGCGATCCACTGCAGCACGAGGATGCCGACGACGATGCTGAGCAGCAGCGTCCACGAGGTGCTGTTGGGCAGGTCGAAGAGCGCACCTGCGGCGAGCATCAGCGGGGCTGCAGCGACGTAGTTCGTGAGCGCCATCTTTCCGAGCGGCGTGAAGACGGCCTGCAGGCCGCGGGCGGCGCGGGTCGTCATGAGCAGCGAGAGCAGCGCGATGTACGCGCCGGCCATCGCGAATCCAGCGAGCCCGGAGGCGAGGTCGAAGCCGGACATCCGGATGTCCCCCGCCTGCCAGATCGCGAGCGGGATCGAGGCCGCGGTGAAGGCGAGGAGCGCGACGACGGAGCCGCCACGCGAGCGGCCGATCGACTGCACGATGCCGTACCGAGTGAGGGCGGCGCCGAGGAGGAAGACTCCCGGGATGAGGGTGATGCCGCCACCCGCCAGTGCGAGACTCGCGGCGATGAGCACGGCGGCACCGACGGCGACAGCCCAGCGCGGCATCCAGGTGCTGGGGAGCAGCACGAGCAGGCCGGCGATGGCGTACGGCCACAGCGCGGAGCCGCTCTGCAGGAACTCGAAGGGGATGCCGATGGCGAGGAGGATCAGGAGGCGCCTGAGCAGCACGAGCCTCGGTCGGCGCGAGCGTCGAGCGGCGGAATCGAAGAAGAGCGCGAAGCCGATGCCGAAGAGCAGCGAGAAGATCGGGAAGAAGCGCTGCTGCACGAACAGCTGCAGCCAGCCGCTCGGGTTGCCGAGATCGGCGGGCTGGAGCACGCCGGTGTCGGAGCCGAAGTGCACGAGCGGGGCGATGTTGACGAAGAGGATGCCGCAGAGTGCGACGCCACGGATGACGTCGAGGGCGGCGATTCGGCCACCGGCGGATGCGGATGCGGATGAAGGTGCAGGTGCAGCCGGGGCGCGTTCGAGGGAGGAGGGGGAAGTCAAGACATGCCTTTCGCGGCGCGGCCCGGATCTCGGGAATGACGCGACGACCCATCATCGGGCGGGGGCGTGACGGCTCGCGTCCGCCGCCGGACGGACCCGCGTCAGCCTCTGGGGTGACCTGGGCGGCCCGCCGGGTCGGAGAGCGGCAGCGGGTGCTCGGCTGCGGACAGGACGACCCGGATGGACTCGAGGGCGTCACCCGTACCGATCCGTTGCGCGAACTCCGCGCTGCTTCACCCCCGCGAGATCCCCTGATCCCCGGGGCAGAACAGGGTGAAACCCTGCCTCAGGCCCCGAAGCTGAGTGCCACCTGAGACCCGAAAACGAGTTTGTGACACTTCCGGGGCGGCCTGCGTCTCACCTGTACAAGCCCTCACGGTGCATCTGCATCGGGGTCGAGACCAGAAAGACAGAAGGAAGAGCATCATGGCGAACACCACACCCAACACGACTTCCGCCCACGGCACGGCTCAGACGTCCGGCAGCGTCGTCCCGACGACCTCGAACGGACGCGGCACGACGACGATCGTCGACAGCGTCGTGGCTCGCGTCGCTGGCATCGCCGCTCGCGAAGCACGTGGCGTCTACGACCTCGGTGGCGGCGCGGCTCGCGCGATCGGCGCCATCCGCAATGCCCTGAACGCCAACGACCAGGGTCAGGGCATCAGCGTCGAGGTC
>NZ_PSYC01000069.1:0-3340 GCF_002931515.1 Pseudoclavibacter sp. RFBG4
CTCCTACGCCCCCTCCCATGTCCCCACCACCCGGGCCGTGCGGGCTTTTCGCGTCCGTGATGGGTTTTTACCCATCACCAGTCACCGAAACCCCGCACGCGCATCCGCAGAACCCATCACGGTCGCGAAAACCCCACACGCCTTGACTTCACGCATCGACTCCACCCCTTGGGACCCAGCCGGCACGACGCGGCGCGGGGCGGCCTGATCCCCGTCCCGTCCCGCTCTGCGCGCCCGTCCCCGCCTGCGCCCTCGTCCCTGCATCCCGGGCTGTGCGGGCTTTTTGCGTCGGTGATGGGTTTTTACCCATCACCAGTCACCGAAACCCCGCAAGCGCATCCGCAGAACCCATCACGGTGGCGAAAACCCCGCACGCCTTGACTCCACGCATCCACTCCGCGCATCGACTCCACCCCTTGGGACCCAGCCGGCACGACGCGGCACGGGAGACCGCGACGCGAGGGGGCTGGCATGCGCCGGGATTGCGGGTGCGAGCGCAGCTCGGAGGCCAGTCGTCGCGGGCCAGCCCTTGCGGGTCACTCGTCGCGGATCAGGCCTCGTAGATCAGCCATCAGAGGCCAGCCCTGGCAGGTCAGGCCTCGCAGGCCAGGCCTCGCAGGCCACAACCTCGCTGGTCAGTCCTCGGAGAGCGCGTCGGCCACGACGTGCCGCATGCCGACGACCTCGTCGCCGCCGATGAGCTCCGACAGGGCGGAGTGGAACGCGTGGAGCACGATCGTGTGGCCGAGCCGCGCGAGGAACGGATCGATGTCATGGGCGGTGCCCGCGGGTCCGGTCGTCACGACCACGTCGGCGACCCGTCCGAGTGGCGAGCGCGCGTAGCTCGTGACCAGGACCACGGTGGCCCCTTGCGCACTCGCAGCCTCCGCGGCCCGCAGCGACTGCACGTTCGCGCCGGAGTAGCTGAGGGTGAGGCACACGTCGCCGATCGAGAGCGAGCGCACCGCGAACTGCTGCGCAAGCGCATCCACGGGAGCCTCGACGGAGTGACCGAGCGTGCTCAGGCGCATCGCGAAGTCCTGCAGCGGGGGCCCCGAAAAGCCGCTGCCGACGAGCACGACGCGGCGGGCACCGCGGAGCGCCGCGACGGCCGCGACGATGCGCTCAGGGTCGACGCTCTCCTGCGCGAGCCGGACCGCGTCGATCGCATCGTCGAACGTGCTCGCCTCTCGCACGGCCCCCTGTTCCCGCGGAGCGAGCGGCGCCGATCGGGCGAGGTCGAGGCGAAGGTGCTGGAAGCCGCGGAACCCGAGGCTCTGGCAGGCGCGGATGACCGTGGCCGTCGACGTGCCCGCGGCGTCCGCGAGCTCCGCCGTCGACCACTCCACGATCTCATCCGGCCTGGCGAGCACCATCTGCGCGACCTTGCGCTCACTCGGGCCGAGGGCGGCGGATGCGGCGCGCACGCGAGCGAGCACGCTCAGCTCCGGGCGCGTCACGCCCCGCAGCCGCTCTGGATCGTGCACTGGCCCTGACATGAGACGGAGGGTACACGTCCGCGTGAAACACTGACCAGCATGCGTGCAATCACGGTTCCTACCCCCGGCGGGCCAGACGCCCTCGTCCTCTCCGACGTCGACGAGCCGACCCCCGGGCCGTTCGAGGTCATCATCGACGTGGCAGCTGCCGGCGTGAATCGCGCCGACGTCGCGCAACGCGAAGGCAAGTACCCCTCCCCCGAGGGCGCCCCGGCCTGGCCTGGTCTCGAGGTGAGCGGAACCGTCGTCGAGATCGGAGCGTCCGTCACCGCCTGGAAGGTCGGAGACTACGTCGTCGCGCTCCTCCCCGGCGGCGGCTACGCCGACCGGGTCGCGGTCGACGAGGGCCTCGTGCTCCCCAAGCCGAGGCGAGTCGACCTCGTCGAAGCTGCCGGCCTCCCGGAAGCCGTCGCGACCGTCTGGTCGAACCTCTTCATGAGCGCTGGCCTCGAAGCGGGCGAGACGCTCCTCGTGCACGGCGGCACGAGCGGGGTCGGCACGATCGCCATCCAGCTCGCCACCGCCCTCGGAGTGACCGTGTACGCGACAGCCGGCACGCCCGAGAAGGTCGCCATGACGGAGCAGCTCGGCGCGACCCGAGGCATCAACTACCGCGACGAGGACTTCGTCGACGTCATCGCGCAAGCCACGGGAGGCCGCGGCGTCGACGTCGTGCTCGACATGATCGGTGGCGACTACCTCGCCCGCGACGTCAACGCGCTCGCCACCGGCGGCCGCATCATGGTCATCGCGGCGCAGGGCGGCAACGAAGCGACCATCAACGTCGGCCGCCTCATGCAGAAGCGCGGCCGCATCTGGGGCACGACCCTGCGCGCCCGCCCCCTGGAAGAGCGGCGTGCGATCATCGACCAGGTGCGCGAGCACGTGTGGCCGCTCGTCGAGGCCGGCAAGGTGCGCCCCCTCCTCGACACCGTCGAAACCCTCGACTTCACGCATCGAGCGCACCAGCGCATGGAGTCCGGCGAGCACATCGGCAAGATCCTCCTCGCCGTACGCTGACCGGCGCGCAGGCCGACGCGCAAGCCGACGCGCAACACTGGAGGCTCGCCCGCTCATCCGCGCGTGCGTCCGTGCGCCCGTACGCACCGGCCGCCCCTCATCCGCCGATGCGGAGCAGCAGGCTTGGACTGCCCGACGCTTACCGACCAACGCTCATCCACCGGTGCAGACCGGAAGACGTGCACTGCCGACGCTCATCCACCGGTGCGCACCGGCTGCCCCTCAGAGCAGCTGCGCGTCGATGCCCTTCCGGCGGAGCCCCTCGATGACCTCGTCGTCGACCCCGAGCAGGGTCATCGACGTGAGGTTCGGGAAGTGGCGGGTGTCGGTGAAGTCGGCGATGTCGAAGGTGGAGTCGTCGCCACCCCACTGCGGGGCGATCTCCAGATAGATGTCGTTCCCGCCATCCTGGTAGAGCTCCTCGACGCTCGGCGCGTATTCGCTGGGCACGGGCAGCGAGCGGAAGTACTCGAGCACCTCGGGGATCGGCTCGGTGATCTCCTGCGAGAGGTCGATCTCGCGGTCGACGTGCTCTTCGAGGAAGTCCGCGAGCACGAACTGCGGAGTCAGCAGCTCCTGCTCGTACATCAGCTCCTGGATGACGGCGAGCTTGAAGTTGAGGTCGGCGAAGTCGATCGCCTCGCTGGGCAGGTCGCCGGCGGGCTGGGTCTTGGGGGAATCGCTCATGCGAGCCATGCTGGCGGAAGCACTTGAGCGTCCGCCGAGACGCCCAGGGCCGACTTGTGGTCGCTACGATCGCCTCTTGACGACCACAACTCACTTCTCGACTCGGCGAAGCGGGGAGGGAGGCGGGGCGGGGC
>NZ_PSYC01000070.1:0-2509 GCF_002931515.1 Pseudoclavibacter sp. RFBG4
CGCGAGGACTGGATGGGATCGAGCAGGCGTGCCTTGCGATGCCGCCCGGGTTGCTCGCGAATCCGATTGGTCTAGCCATTTGGGTGTTCCAGCGACTGGAGACAAGCGGTCGCTTCACTGGGTTAGAGAACCCTCGGCCGCCATCCGACAGCACGCGCAATGCGTCGCCTGAAGCCGTCGAGATCCCGAGGACGAGTAGGCCCCGGGAGGAACGGGGATATGGCTGTTGCTTCGTCACATCGATCCCGGTCCTATGTTTAGAGGGAAAGTCTGTCAATGAGCCCCCGTTCGGGGTCGGTCGATACTCCGGCCTCGCTCTGTCAGCTATGTACTCCGTTGAAGGATCAAAATTGCTCAGCTCTCCCCTTTTCCTCGTTCGCGGCCTGAGCGCTATCGCCCTGACAGGGGTGCTCGCGATGCTCGGCGCGACAAGCGCAGCAGCCGCGCCCGTCGGCCTCACGAGCGCCGCGCACGAGCTCACAACTGAGGACGTGAACGCGTGGCTCGACGGGATGCTCCCTTCCGCTCTCGAGCGTGAGGGAATCGCTGGTGCAACGGTTGGAGTCGTCAGCAAGGGACAGGTGATGACGCAGCGCGGGTATGGCTACGCAGACACCGGCTCGGACACTGAGGACCCGGTGCCCGTGGATCCACAGCACACGCTCTTCCGCATCGGGTCGATCTCCAAGATCGTGACCGCCACAGCTGTGATGCAGCTCGTCGAGCAAGGACGTCTCGCCCTGGATGCGCCAGTTCAGGACTATCTCGACTTCACACTCGACACCTCATTCGAGAAACCCATCACGCTCCGTCATCTCCTCACCCACACCGCCGGCTTCGAGGACAAGATCGCCGGAGTCATCGCTGGCCCCGGAGAGAATGCCACATCGCTCCGCGATGCCGTCACGATCGACCCGCCCGAGCAGATCGCAGAGCCTGGCACGACCCCCGCGTACTCCAACTACTCGAACGGGCTCGCCGCGTATGTCGTAGAGCGGACCGTCGGCGTCGGCTACGCCGACTACGTCCAGGAGCACGTCTTCGACGCGGTAGGCATGTCCACAGCAACGCTCGCCCAGCCGCTGCCCGATGAAATGCAGTCGTCGATGTCCAAGGGCTACTCGTTCACCGGCTCCGCCGAAGTGCCGTTCGAGATCAACGCGCCCGCCCCTGCCGGTGCGATCTCCGCGACGACTGCAGACATGAACGCGTTCATGCTCGCGCAACTCGGGGACAGCAGTCCGCTGCTCAGCGAACGCACTCTGGAGCAGATGCACGAGCCAGCCCTCAGCACCGAGGAGCTCGGCGGTCTCGCTGCAGGACCTCGCATGACCCTGGGCTACTTCGAGGCAGACAGAAACGGGCACCGGATCCTCAGCCACGGAGGCGACCTCACCGCGTTCCACGCGCAACTCGACCTCTACCCAGACGACGAAGCTGGCGTCTACATCTCCCTGAACAGCACCGGGTTGAACGGGGACGCGTCGACTGCGATCCGAGACGCCCTGTCTCGCGGGTTCGCAGACCGGTACTTTCCCGACCAGCGCGACGCAGCCGTCGTGGAAACGACGACCGCAGCCGAGCATGCAGACGAGATCGTCGGCACCTATCAGGTGTCGAGACGCAGCGAGTCCACGTTCGTGCGCCTTTTCGCCGCCCTCTCCACCGTGGAAGTGTCTCCAAGCGCGGGCAATGCGGTGACGATATCGGCGGTCACCGACTTGGCCGGAACTCCCGTGGATCTCGTCGAGGTGGAGCCCTGGGTCTGGCAAGAGGTTGATGGGCAACGACGCTTCGCCGTCGACCAGCAGGACGGACGCGTGGTCGCGATCGGCCTCAACCCGGCGTTCGCGCTCCAGCCGATGTCGCCGAGTCGGGCGGCGTTGCCGATCATCGCGACGCTCTCGCTCGCCGTACTTGCTGCCGCGGTACTCGCGCTTCCTGCGCGGTGGGGCATCCGTCGCTGGTACAAGGTCGCTCAGGAAGCCCCGTGTCGGGAGCGACTGCTGCGCCGCCTCCGAGCGGCCGCCCTCCTGGCGCTTGCGCTTGCGGGCATACTCTGGGCGACAGTCGCGGCGACGCTCCTCTCGGACGGAGCTCCACCGTCCGCAGTGATCCTGCGTTCAGCACAAGCACTCACCTTCGCGGCCGTTCTGGGCGCGCTTCCCGCAGCGCTCCTCGCAATCCACCGCGCGCAACCAACGGAGAACAACGCGGAGAATCCTTCGCCGTGGCGCTCCAGAGGGGCACACACCCTCCGCATCACCGGACGCATTGTTCTGACGCTCGCATTCTGTGGACTCGGGTACGTGGCTGTCGTCGGCGGATTGCTTCTCCCGAGCATCACCTACTGACCACAGGCGCTTGCCCCGTGGTTCTCGAGGATGGTGACGCCCGCGGTGCGATCTACGGGCACGACGGGGCGGACCTCGACGGGGAGCAGCAAGCCCGCGCCCCCACTTGACGTCTCGTCCGTCGTGCAACCTGTAACTGCCAGTGAGACATCTCA
>NZ_PSYC01000071.1:0-2547 GCF_002931515.1 Pseudoclavibacter sp. RFBG4
GGGCCAGTCAGCGGCGAGCGGATGTGCGGCTAGCGGATGCTCGCACCGCGAGCGCGTAGAAGGGTGCGGCCGCGAGCGCGATGGCGGGGTGCCGTCGGGAATGGGTGCCGGCGTACGGGATCGCGGCGAGCGGGAGCGCGGTCGGCAGCAGCAGCGCGCCGGCGCGGCGGCGATGCTCGTCGCGGCTCGTGAGCAGCGCGACGCCGGCGGCGAGCGTGAGCGCCGACGTGCAGATGTAGAGGGCGTGGTGGATCCAGTGCCAGCGGCCGGTGCGCACGACACCCGTCGCGACGCTCACGCCGAGGGCGCAGTTCGCGGCGTAGCTGGTCGTCGCGGCGACCAGCAGCGGGGGCACGTTCACGTCGCCGACGGTACACCGGCGGGCTGAGGCGAGCCCTGCGGCGTGAGCGTCTGGTCTCGGGTGAGCAGCAGCCGGTATGGGAACTCGCGCCGCACGGTCCATCCCTGCGGCGCGACCGCGCGAAGCTCGGGCGCCGTGTAGCTGCGACGGATGGAGAGCGTCCCGTCGAAGTGCACGAACGACCCGCGGTCGAGGGGCTTCGTCGCGACGCCGAACGCGGCGAGCGCGAGGCGTCCGCGCTCGATGTCGCTGTGCAGGGTGAGCGGGGCGAGGGCCGCGCTGTCGGCGAGGAGGCCGGTGAGCGCATCCGCGTCGAGGTGGTGCAGGAGGTGGTTGGACGTGACGATGTCGTAGCGCTCCCCCGCGGCGACGAGCTCGCTGCTCGAGGCCGCCCGGAAGTCGACGCCGCTCCCCGTGAGGCCGCGCGTCTCGACGAACTCGTGCGCACGCTCGTCTGGGTCGATGGCGGTCACCTCGAGGCGCAGCCCGTCGTGCGCGGCCCATCGGGCGAGTGCCAGTGGAATGTCGCCGCCCCCGAAGCCGATGTCCAGCAGTCTGGATGCGCGCGTCCGGTCGAGCACGGGCCGCACGTCGCGGAGGTACACGCGTCGCCAGCCCGCGACGAGCGCGTTGACGGCGCGGAACTGCCCGTACGTCGCGAAGAGGCGATCGCGGTCGCAATCGGGGTCGTCCATGAGCTCGAGTGACGTCGTATCGCGCGGGAGGGCGAGCGCCGAGGCGACCGCGCGGAGTGCGCTCACGCGCGCGTCCGCGTGAATCGTCCGACCTCGACCGTGAGTCCGGGACCGAACGCCATCGCGCAGAGCGCCTCCCCGCGGTCACGAACGCTGGGGCTCTCGATGCTCGGGCCCCCAGTGCTCGAGGCGCCGCTGGTCGGGTCGCCGTCGGTCGGATCGCCGACACTCGGGTCGCCGACGCTCGGGCCGCCGACGTCTGAGCCATCAACGCCCGTGCCGACGATGCTCGATTCGCCGCCGCTGGGGCCGCGCCTCGAGTCGCTGGCGTTCTCACCGAGCAGCCGTTCGAGGATGAACAGCACCGTCGCGCTCGACATGTTGCCGTGGTCGCGCAGCACGCCTCGTGACGGCGCGAGCTGCTCCTCGGTGAGGCCGAGGGCCTGCTCGACCTTGTCGAGGATGCTCCGCCCACCAGGGTGGATCGCCCACAGCGGCGTCTCGGCGGGCACGGTCGGCGCGAGCAGAGGAGCGACGACGTCTTCGATCGACGCCCCGATGATGCTCGGCACGTACCCCGAGAGGCGCATCCGGAACCCGCTGTCGCCGATGGTCCACGCCATCTCCGACTCGCCCTCGTCGGTGATGGTGCTCGCGAGGGCGTCGATGGTCAGGATGCGCGTGCCGGCCGGGGCGGGACGTGCCGTCACGAGGGCTGCCGCGGCCCCGTCGGCGAAGACCGAGGTTGCGACGATCTGCTCCGGGTCGTTCGAGCTCGTCAAGTGGATGGTGCACAGCTCGACGCACACGATGAGCACGACCGCGTCCGGGTCGGCTCTGGCGAAGGCATCCGCTGCGCGCAGCGCCGGGAAGGCGCCGTAGCAGCCCATGAAACCGAGGTGGAAGCGCTGCACGCGGGGCGACAGGCCGAGGCCGCGCACGAGCTCGTAGTCGGGGCCGGGCGCGTAGAAGCCCGTGCAGGAGACGGTGACGACGTGCGTGATGTCGCCGGTTTCGAGGCCGCTGCCGTCGAGCGCGGCACGGGCGGCGCCGAGCAGCAGCTCGGGCACGCGCTCGGCGTAGACCGCATTGCGGGCGCCGGTGGAGGCGTCCAGCACCAAGCCGTCGGCGACGAGCGCCGAGTCGGTGCCGCCTGCGAGCGCATCCACGACCGTGTGCCTCGTCTCGATCGCGGAGCCGTCGAAGGCCGCGCCGATGAGGCGCGCGCCGAGGCGGTTGATGCCGGGCTGGGCCGCGAAGAGGTCACGGGCCTTCGTCTGGGGCAGCTCGTTCGGGGGGACGGCAGTGCCGATGCTGCGGATGTGCACGCTCACGGCACGACCGTACGCCCCGCATCCTGAGAGCCCCCGCGAGTCGCCGCTCTCGCAGAAGACCGAGTGAACCTGAGCTCATCACTGCCCGACAAAGCCCCCTCGACGCGAGGCTCCTGAGGGCGAATCGCCGGGCAGCGATCCGGGGGCGGGAGGGTGC
>NZ_PSYC01000072.1:0-2377 GCF_002931515.1 Pseudoclavibacter sp. RFBG4
GGCAAGGGGCGGGGGCTAGGCGCTTTCGCGGGCCACGATCTCGAAGCCGAGGTCGACGGTCTCGCCCTGGGGCGCATCCGCGCCACCACGACTCATGCGCGCCAGCAGCAGCTCGCCCGCCTTCGTGCCGATCTCACGGTTCGGCACAGCCACCGTCGTGAGCGTGGGCGTGAGGTGCGATGACAGCTCGAAGTCACCGAACCCCGTCACCGCGAGCTCACCCGGCACCGAGACCCCGCGGCGAGCGCACTCCAGCACGGCACCAGCCGCGAAGACATCGCTCGCGAACATGAGCGCATCGGTCTCCGGATGCTCGCGGAGCGCCGCGTCGAGCAGGTCACGGCCGGTCTCGAGGTCGACCGACGCGACCCCGGAGTCGACGACCCGCACCGGCTCGCCCGGGTACAGCTCGGCGATCGAGGCCTCGAAGCTCTCGCGTCTCGCCGCGGCGCGGAAGTCACCGGACTGGAAGGAGCCCGCGAACGTCGGATGCTCGTAGCCCTTGCCCTGCACGTACTCGACGAGCGCGCGGATCGCGTCCTCGTTGGAGAAGCCGATCAGACTGTCGACGGGGTTCTCACTCGAATCCCACGCCTCGACGACGGGGATCCCGGATGCACGCAGCAGCGTCGATGCCGCATCCGTGTGCTGGGCGCCGACGATGAACATGCCATCCGGCCGGCGCCCCAGGAACGCGCGAACGAGCTCCTCCTCATGCTCGGGGCTGTACCCCGTCGTGCCGATGAACAGCTGATAGCCGAAGGGCGAGAGCATCGCCTCCAAGCCGTGCAGCGCATCCGCGAACACCGACGCGGAGATCGACGGGACGATCGCCGCGACGGTCATCGACCGGTTCGACGCGAGATTCGACGCGGCCAGGTTCGGCACGTAGCCGAGCGCACCGATGGCCGACTGCACCCGCTCGAGCGTGTCAGCGGACACCAGCTCCGGCGTCCGCAGCACCCGCGACACCGTCTGCGGCGAGACGCCCGCAGACGCGGCGACGTCAGTGAGCGTCACCTTCTGCGTCGACCGCCTGGTCACAGGAGCCTTCTGGCCGCCAGGTTGCGCATGAGCGCTGCGATCCCGAATGTCCACGGCGCACACCCCTCACTGCTCTGTACCTGGCCCACCAGACTACCGAGGGCAGGTGAGGAGATGCGCACGACGTCCCCGGCGTGGTGCGTGAAGCCGAGGTCGGGCTGATCGCGGTCGACGATGGGCGCGAACATGGTGCCGAGCATCAGCACGGCCCCATCCGGGTACTGGTGGTGGGGGCCGAGCAGCTGGGCGGCGAGGTCGGCGGGGTCGCGCGAGATCTGGGCGAGGTCCGATGACCCGTGCAGCGTGAAGCCGTCGAGGCCCACGATGTCGAGCTCCACGGTCATCCCCCGCACCGAGTCGAGATCGAAGTCACCGTCGAACAGGCGGATGAACGGGCCGAGCCCGCACGAGGCATTGTTGTCCTTCGCCTTCGGCAGCAGCAGCGCCGAACGGCCCTCGATGTCGCGCAGGTTCACGTCGTTCGCGAGCGTCGCGCCCACGATCGCGCCAGTGGATGCGACGAGGAGCGCCACCTCCGGCTCCGGGTTGTTCCACTCCGAGGAGGAGTGAACGCCCACCTGGACGGCCGTGCCCATCGCGGACAGCGTCGGACCCTTCGTGAAGATCTCCGCGTCGGGTCCGATGCCGACCTCGAGGTACTGGCTCCACAGGCCCTCTCCCACGAGGTACGCCTTGAGGGCCGTCGCCTCCTCCGAGCCCGGCTTGAGGCTCGCGAGGTCCGTGCCGATCTCCGCGAGGATCTGCTCGCGCATCCGCGCCGCCGCCTCGATGTCGCCGCGCACCCGCTCCTCGATGACCCGCTCGATCATGGAGACCGCGAACGTCACGCCGGCAGCCTTCAGCACGTGGAGGTCGACGGGGGCGAGGAGCCACGGCTTCGACTCGTCGCGGGTGTCGGGCTCCGTGTTCGCGAAGAGCTCCTCGAGCGAGCCCAGGCTGGGCGCATCCGCCGCCGCGGCCCGCACCGCAGCGGCCGGGTCGGGGGTCTCGGTGATGTCGCTCACCGTCGCGAACGTCCGGCTCAGGTCGAGCACACCCGCCTCGGTCACGAGAACCGGAGACGGGCCGCCGACGGCCGGGTCCCAGACGCGACCGACGAGAGTGCCGGTCGTGCCGTCGGCCGGGAGCGCCTGGGCTGCGCTGCCCGACCATCCTGCGGCCGCCTGCTGGCCTGCTGCCGTCTGCTGCGATGTCATGTGAGCTCCTGAGGTTCTTGGGTTTCGGGATGGAGAAGTCGCTTCTTTGCGGGAACTTCTCCGGCACGAGGTGACTTTTCCATCCCGAGTCGGAAGTGGGTGGGACGGGACGGGAC